>JBBSTI010000007.1:0-41803 GCA_038236005.1 Mycobacteriales bacterium
CTAGAGCCGGTCGGGCGGGTCGGTGGTCGACCCGCGCGATTGATGGAGAACGAGCATAGAGCCTTTATTGGCTCCTTGGTGCTAGGCCTCGGCTTCATCATGACCGAGCAGCAGGCCAATCAGCTTGTAGTTGGCGACTCGAGCAACACCGACGTCTTGCAGCCCTACGCGATGGGCCAAGATCTGAATCAGCGCCCCGATTGCTCGGCAAGCCGCTGGATTATTAACTTTAAGGACTGGCCGCTCAGCCGTGCAAAAGAGTACCCGGACGCGCTCGACATTGTCCGGCGGCTGGTAAAGCCGCAGCGAGACCAACTCGCAGACTACAAGAAACGCGTTCGGGACAACTGGTGGCGCTACGAGCACCAGGGTCCATCCCTTTACCGAGCCATTGCCGATCTAGACCACGTCCTAGCGCTCTCACGCGTGAGCAACGTCGTCATGCCCGTCCGCGTAGCGACCGGTCCCGTCTTCTCCGAGGCTGCCGTCGTCTTTGCCCTAGACGACTACGCAAGCCTGGCCGTGCTCTCCTCGGCTGCCCACACCGCCTGGACCGTGCGCTACGCCTCGACGATGCGAACCGACATTCGCTACACCCCGTCCGACGTCTTTCTCACCCTCCCCCGCCCCTCGACGACCCCCGAGCTGCACCGGCTCGGCGAGCGGCTCGACACCGAACGCCGCACCCTCATGCTCAGCCGCTCATGGGGTCTGACTACTACTTACAACCACGTGCACGACCCCACGGACCACGACCCCGAAGTTCTCAACCTACGGGAGGTCCACACGGCGATCGACCAGGCTGTGCTTGACGCCTACGGCTGGGACCTTGACCTGGAGATCGGCCACCACCCCACCAAGATCGGCACCCGCTGGACAGCCTGTCCCGCGCTCGGTTCGAACTCCTCGACCTCTTGCTCGAAGAAAACCATCGGCGCGCTGGATTTCTTACGTGATTTCGCAACCCAACCCTCGCTGGGTGCGGTCCGGGTGGGGACATCGGGTTTCGTCGCAGGACGAACTTCTCCGGACGGTCGCCCGGATCGGTTCCCTGCACGCCGGACGCCGATACGTTTGGCGCGGAATCTCAGACTCCCGCTATCGCGTCCGGTCATCTTTGTACCGAGCTTTTGCGGAAGCCGGCGAACAGCCAACTGAACTGTCGCTGCGCTTGCGCGAACGGTCTATTTTACGGGAGGCTCGTACTTGGGGGCTTGGTCTTGGGCCAACTGGCTTCTACACCGATACGCATCTACTGGCACTTCTGCAGCATCACGGAACACCCACTCGCCTTCTCGATGTGACAAGCAATCCAATGACTGCTCTATGGTTCGCCTGTCAACCTGCCCCGAGGACGTCAGGTGCACTGTTCGCCTTCGACGTCACTGAAATTCCTGAGTACGAAACACTAGCCTTTGGTCGGCCGACATACGGTGAGACAAGTGACCCCGCCGGATGGGCCCTGCAATTTGCCATCGAGGTGTCTGCTCGAGACAACAAACCTTTTCTTTTGCGGCCTACAGTTCGGGACGAACGGATGCGGGCACAGGAGGACCTATTCTTAGGGAGTGCGACGCCCCTCGCGCCAGTCCAACCCGACGGATTGGACGGAATGTTCGCGTCCGGCGGCGAGCCGCCGGGTAAAACCCGCCTGGAGACCCTATTCCGAGCGGAGGAACGAGGCCAGGGCAAACCGCTGGGACTACCTTTCGTCGCGATCGTCATCCCGACCAACGTGAAGATCAAGGTAATGCCACACTTGAAGGGGACCTATGACCGCGATCTACGCACTCTATTTTCGGACCTCGAAGGCTTTTCGCAAGCCGGGAAGACGGACCGCTTGAATTTGTCACCCCCGACTGAGCCCGAGGAGCCGATCTTCCCTGCTAGTACGTAGCAGGCGAGATCGACAACGGCGGCTCTGAGTCCGGGCCGGTCTAGGACCTTCCGCGCCTGAAGACGGTGCCGCTACGTCGCTTGGCATTCTGGTGAAATCTGGTAGCCAAGCGCAGGCGTCCTCTTGCTGGAGTCTGTTCAGGGCGGCGTTCCCAGTGGAGCCGGGCGGCATGATGGCTCAGACTCTGGACCTCAGGGACGTACTCGCAGCCTCCGGGAACAGCCTGGACGCCCACCTGCAGTTCCTACGATTAGTGGTCCGCCGCTACTCCTCGTTCGTCGCAGCGCTGGAGGCGTCAGCGCTCGGCTGGACGCCGCTGGAACAAGGTGGCGGTCGGTTGACCGGCGCGCCGATCGGCCTGCACTTACACGAACCCATCGGCGACCTAGAGCACTTCGTCGGGGCCTTGTTCTCCTCGCGCGAACCGTTCCGTCTCTGGGGGGGTGCCCCGGATCGATGACGGCGTCGCCGAGATCGACGCGGTCGACCTGCACGTAGGCCAGCGTCTGAGGATCGACGTCGGTCAGGAATGGATGCGGATCTACCTGGAGCGCGGCGGCTGCGGCAACACGGTAGCCCGGATGATCAGCAACCTGCAGCATCGCTTCGACAGCCGACTCTCGCTCGCGAACCCCGGGCTGCAGACCGCGATGGAAACCTCGACCGTCTGACCCCGCCAGTAGGGTCACGCCATGTCTGAAGAACCCTCCGGCACGGTCGTTCTGCCGCTGTCCCCGTCAACCCCGCGGGACCCCTGGCGTGCGGTCAGCGAGGGCACGGGGCTGCTCGTCAGCTGGTCCGACATGCCGTCCGGCGCCGCGTCTTCCTGGGGGCCGCCACTGAAGGCCACCAGCGCGCTGGCGCAACAGCTGACGCACGTCCTGGAGACGTCCGGGGGTGCCTCGGCGCTCAACGGGTCCGCAGCGCTGTTCCGGCTGGAGCTGCCAACCGGCGCAACGATGCAGAACCTCGTCCCGGCAGTCGGCGGCGGCTACCGCGGTCTTGTACGCGGTGTCGGCAATCCTGGCCTTCGCGGCGACGTCAGGCTGCTTCCGGTCGCTGGCTTCGCCGCCCCGGCCATCGCCATGATGGGGCTCTCCGTCGGTGCGGAGATGCTCGCCCGCCAGCAGCAGGACCAGAAGCTCAAGAGCATCCACGACGCCGTGAGCCGTCTGGAGAGCCACGCGGACGAGACGCTGCAGGCCCAGCTGAGCAGCGCCGAGCAGGCGCTCGAGTCGGCCATGGCCGCGCTCCTCGACGGGGCGGCCATCCCCAGCGCGATCGGCCTCGGCTCCGCACGGGACAACCTCCGGGTGATCCGCAACCGCGCCCTCACCTGGATGGACGAATGGAGCCAGGGGATGACGGCGATCACCGATCCGGACGTCGACCTCGCCAAGCTGAAGAAGGTGCTGTCCCGGCAGAAGCGGTCCACGGTCGAGTCCTTCCCGACCCAGGTGGAAGCGGTCTATCGCGCGCTCGTCCTCGACTCCCGAGCGCTCGTGCTCACCAGTGCAGAGGCCTCTGTGAAGGAGAGTGGATCGCTGTCAGCGCTGGAGGAGCACATCGAGCGCCAGCTCGCGGCGAACGTCGACGCCCAGGCGCGACTCCGCGAGGTCCTGTGGCAGCTGGCCGAGCGGCCGATCTCCATGCGGCTGCCGGCGCGCCCTGGAGCGACGCGGGAGATGTACGCCCTGGACAACGGGCTCACACAGCTAGCCCGACGATTGAGCGACCTGCCCGACGCACCCGGCCTGCTTGGGCCCTCGGGTCGGCAGGTGCTGGAGATCGCACGCGAGAGCTCCGGCCGACTCTCCGTGCTAGCCCCCTCCGCCTGAGGACCGACAACACCGTCCTCAAGGGGAGGCCGTCGGACCTCGTCAGACCCGGCGCAGCTCGACGCGCTCTGCAGTGACATCCACGGCGGCAGCCTGCCAACCCGCCTCAGCGAGCGCGCGCGACAGGGGATCGTCGGCGTCGGCGCTCCAGGGCCCAGCACTCGTGCGCGCCGCCAGCGGCAGTTCCTCGCCCAATAGTCGCCCGACCTGCTCGAACGTCAGGCGGATGTCGTCGCGATCGACGCCCCGCAGCCAGGCAATGAGCAGCGCGTACAGACTCGCTGCGCCGCTGGTCTTGGCGATGGCGGGCGGCGTGACTGGCACGGGCTCTGGAGCTGACGCAGGCACCACACCGGCCGGGCGCGGCCACAGGGCGACGATCCGCAAAGATAGCGCCGCCGTGCGAGCGCGGATGGTGTCCTCGGTCCAGGCTTGGTCATGCTGCGCGACGAGCCGGGCGTTGAGCTTGAGCGTGCTGTGCTCCAACAGCAAGGACTTCTTTCCGTCGCCCTTCAGACCGGCCGCCTTCGCCTCGGCTGACGTCCACGGCCCGTTCGACAGAGATGGATTCAGCTTGTTGCTCACCAACGTCAGGTTGCCCAGGCTGTGCACGGGCGATCGACGACAGCTCGTCGAGCCCATCGTTCCAGTAGGTGCGCCACCCTTGCGGCATCACGTGCTCGACGGTGAGGCGCAGCGGGCAGGGCTGGCCCTCGCCCAGCTCACCGCGAAGGTCGTCCTCAAGCCGCTCGAGGATCATGCGCAACCGCGGACGGGTGATGGTCTCGTAAAGCGGCAGCTCGGCCAGTGCAGCTAGAACTGCCTCGTCGCCCGGCCACTGCCGTGAGGTCGCCGTCTGGCCGGCGAGGAACGTCTTGGTGACCTCGCCGGCGGTTGCGGGCCCAGCCTCGGCAACCGCTCGCAGCAAGGCCAGCACCACGTTGTTGAGATCGGTCTGCGTGAGGCGGCAGAGCGTTCGTCGTACGAGCCAGGACTCCACTGCGCTCAGGGCGCGGTGCCGTTGCTCCACCGGCAGCTCGGTCTCCGGCCAGCGGAGCAGCCAGAGCAAGAAGGGTCCGACCGCAGCCGTGTCGAGCGCTCGTAGGACGCGGTAGTAGAAGGCCCCTTCCACGGATCCTGGCGGCAACGCCTCCATCTTTCGGTAGACGTCGGCGTCCCGCGCCAGCTCGGTGATCGTCTCCTCCACGGGTGTGCCGGCGGTGGCCGTTTTGAAGACATCGAAGACGTGGTCGACGGGGACCTCTTTCAGCGTCTTCATGGTCAGCCAATAAGTGAGGAAGATGTCGATCCGCGGCCGGTTGCGACGCCCCTGGGCGACCAGCTCCCGCCAGTGGTCGCTGTCCAGCTGCTTCCAGTAGTCGTCGTACAGCGACTGCACATCAAGGTTGCGGGCCTGCGCGCCCTGGAACAGGTGGTTCTTGATGAGGTCCGAGGCCAGCAGGGGGGCGCCCCGGTGGTTGAGCGTCTCAAAGATGACCTGTGCGTTGTCGCCTGGCTCCAGGTCGATGACCACCAGTCGCAGGTGGTTGCGCAGGGCGGAGGTGAGCGCCCTGAGCCGTGCGGCAGGGTCTTGCCCATCCCGAGCCCACGTCGCGGCGGCGGCACGGAAGAACGTCCACGCGTCCTCGATCCGGGACGACCCCTTTTTGCCGTCGCCCATCGCGGCACGGAACGCGGCACGGTCCTGGTTGGTCGGCCAGACCTTGAAGGCGTCGTCCGGCGTCTGCGTGAGCTGGTTGGTGACCAGGCTCTTCAGCGCCTGGGTGTCCATGGGGTCCCCCAACTCACGGACGACGTCGGCGACTGCGGACAGCAGCAGCTGCAACGTCGTGAGTCGCTGCTGTCCGTCGACGACGTGCCGCACCTCGAGGTAGCCGGTGGCCGTCTGCATCTGGTCGAGAACGATCGCGCCGAGGAAGTGCGGCGGGACGGGCGGGGCGTCGTAGGCCTGGGGGTCGGTCGGGACCCGCTCGGCCAGCAGGCGCACGTCGTCCCAGAGCGGCGCCCACTGCTCCTCCTGCTGCCAGACGTACGGGCGCTGGAACAGCGGAACGACGTAGCGCCGATCTCCGCTGAAGATCTTGGCCGGGGGGACGGTGTTCGACTGCATGCTGCACCCTCTCGCACCGACGCCCTCCTGGGCGGGATTGCCTAGCCTCGACCCTCTATCGTCACGTTGCCAGCAAGCTGCGACCCATGGCCGACCGGCCGACGCAGCCTGACAGCAGGGAGCGCCCGGCTTGTCCCGCCGTCACACCCAGATCAAGTGCCAGGCAGCTCCCGTCGTCAGCTATGCGATGGCGCAGAACGCGATCCGCCTCGTTGACCGTCTCCAGCTGTCCGGCGGCGTGGAGACGCCGACGACGGCCCTGCTCACGCTCGAGGTGAAGGACAGTGACGGCGTCCTCAGCCAACCGTTCGAGCGGTTCGTCGAGTTGAGTCCGGCGGGGGCGACGGTGCTCACCGACCTGCCCTTGCTGCTCGATGCGGGCCAGATGCTCCAGCTCGAGGAGCAGCGTCGCGAGGCCGTCCTCGTGGTGAAGGTGGTGGTGGACGGTGAGGTGCTCGGTGAGCACCAGCAGCCGGTTCGGGTGCTCTCTCCCTACCAGTGGCTCAACCGTCCTCACCTGCTGTCCATGGAGCTGCTCGCCGCGTTCGTCATGCCGAACGACCCGGCGGTCCGCGACCTGGTGGCTGAGGCCTCCGTGCTCCTGCGGCAGCGCACGGGGAGCAGCTCGCTCGAGGGCTATCAGTCCGGGCCCGAGCGCGTCGACGACATCGCGAGGGCCGTGTACGAGGCGATGCAGGCCCGGCAGGTCCGTTACAGCGAGCCGCCGGCGAGCTGGGCCGACCAAGGACAGAAGGTGCGTACGCCCGACGAGGTGCTCAACGGTCGCACCGGCACCTGTCTCGACACGACGGTCGTCATGGCCGCGGCGCTCGAGCAGACCGGGATCAGACCGCTCATCTGGTTGTTGGACGGGCACGCCTTCCTCGGCTACTGGCGCGAGGAGCTCGGGCTCGACTCGATCGTCCAGACCGAGATCGAGGAGCTCGTCAACTACCTGGACCTCGGGCACATGCAGGTGGTCGAGACGACCTGCCTCACCGAGCAGCCCGAGCCGGTCCCCTTCGATGAGGCGCAGAGGTCGGCCTACCGGAAGCGACTGTCCGGGGACCTTGCCAGCGTCCTGGGCGTCGTCGACGTGCGATCGGCCCGCCGCACCGGGCTCGTGCCGCTGCCCGCGCGACGCCGCACCCTGACCGGGGTGGAGGTCGTCGAATACCGACCGGTCGAGCACTCCTCGCCCCCGCCCGTCGCCGTGACCGGCCGTCAGCAGGTGGCGCGCCCCACCGACGTGCCGCCGCGCGTGCAGGCCTGGAAAAACGCGCTGCTCGACCTGAGCCTGCGCAACCGGCTGATCAACATGACCAAGAGCAGCGGGATCGCGCTCACCGTTCCCGAAGGGTCGCTCGCGCGCCTCGAGGACCTGGTCAACGCCGACACACCCCTCACCCTGCTACCGGCCGATCAGGTCGACGGTCTCCACACGGCACGCGGGCTCATGACCGGGGCGGAGCTGCCCCAGGCGGAGGTGCAGGAACAGCTCGAACGTAAGAAGGCGCTCTGGACCGACGTCCCTGCTGGCCGCTACGCGACCCGTTTTCGCAACCTCGCTTACAAAGCGCGAACGGTCCGGGAGGAGACCGGCGCCAACAACCTCTACCTGGCGCTGGGGACGCTGGTCTGGGAGCAGGACGGGAAGCCGCTGCGCTCCCCCCTGATCCTCGTGCCCATGACGCTGAAGGCGGCCAACAAGGGTCAGACCTACCGCATGGCGATGGACGAGAGCGGCGCCAGCACCCCCAACTACTGCTTGCTGGAGAAGCTCAGCCAGGTGCACGGGCTGGAGATCCCCGGCCTCGCCAACCCGGTGGCAGACCAGTCCGGCATCGACCTGGACGCCGCCCTGCGCGCTGTCCGGGAGGCGATCGCCGGGGCGCGACTGCCTTACCGGGTCGAGTCGACCGCGACGCTCGGCATCCTGCAGTTTGCCAAGTTCCGGCTCTGGAAGGACCTGGACGAGCAGTGGCGCACGATGCTCGGCAACCCGCTGGTCGACCATCTCGTCCACCGTCCCCTCGAGACCTTCGTCGACCCGGTCGCCTCCGCCCCCACCGTCGACCTGGACGCGCTCGAGGCCCGGTGCCCGGTCGCAGCGGACGCCTCCCAGCTGCACGCCGTGGCCGAAGCGGTCCAGGGCCGGACCTTCGTCCTGGAAGGACCGCCAGGAACCGGGAAGTCGCAGACCATCACCAACCTGCTCAGCCGGGCCGTCGCCGACGGCAAGACAGTCCTGTTCGTCGCCGAGAAGCGCGCGGCTCTCGACGTGGTCAAGAGCCGCCTCACCGAGGTCGGCATGGGGGCCTTCTGCCTCGACCTGCACGACAAGTCCAGCAAGCCACTCATGGTCCGCGGACAGCTCACCGAGGCCCTGGACCACACGGTCCGGGTCGACGCGCAGGAGCTCAAGAAGGACCTCGACGACCTCGCGGCCGTACGCAAGATCCTTTCGCGCTATGCCGAGCGTCTGCATGCCACCAACCCGGTCAAGCTGTCCGTCTATAGCTCCCACACGCAGGTCCTGACGCTCGGCCCGGGGCCCGAGCTCGCCGTGCCGCCGGCTGCCCTCGCGCCCGGCACAGCCGTCGAGGTCACGGCGGCGCTCGCCGATCTCGAGGAGCTGACCGAAGCTGCTCTGCCGGCCCACGGACACCCGTGGGGGTTCGTGCAACAGCCGGTGGACGTCGACGTGCTGCAGGCCGCGTCCGTCAAGCTCGACGACGCCATCCTCTCCCTCTCTCGTGACGGACTACTGGGGATCCTGGAGCTGGCCGGCGATTCCGCCGACTTCGACACGGTCAAACAACTGATCAGCTTCTTCCTGCCGCTCGATCTCCTCGACCAGACGCGCTCGCCGTCCTGGCAGCAGGCTGCGGACACGTTGCTCGCCGATGCCGCGACGGACTGCTCCGGGCCTCATCCCTGCCTGGGCTACGTCACCGCAGACTTCCTCGACCTTCCGCTCGAGAGCATCCACGCCGCCGCCGAGTCTGCGACCGGCTCTCGCGCCTTTGGTCGGCGGAAGCGAGTCGCCGCTGTACTGGATCAGCTGCGACCCGCCCTCCGCGCCGACGTCGAGGTCCAGCCCGACCACCTCGTACGGCTCACCGGTGACCTGTTGGCTCGGCAACGGTCTGTCGTCGCCCTGCGGACGCGCGCCGAGCAGCTGCAAGGCCTGCAGCTGCCGGACGCGTGGGACCCGCACCGTCCACGCGACCGCGAGCTCGCTCAAAAGGAGCTGGCCTGGCTGCACTGGGCGGGCACCGCGATCGACCCGTCCGCCGGTTCGCCCTTCGTACAAGCCCTGCGGCAGCATCTCAACGCTCTGCGAGAGGCCGACCCGGACGCCGCAGAACGCGTCGACCGCCTCTTCCACGCGCTGACGGGCGTGCAGTCCGCGGCCGGGGACGAGAACGGTTGGGTGAGTTGGGTCGGCGACGCAAGACCGCTCCCGACGTGGCAAGAGCGCCGGGCCGGCACGATTCCTTCGCTGGCAGCCTGGGCCGCGTTGGTCGACGCGCTCGAACCCCTCCGCGCAGCCGGCCTTGACGAGGCGCGCGCGTCGCTGCTGTCGGGAGACGTCAACGCAGAGGACGCAGTGCGGGCCTTCGAGCGTGGGCTTGCACGAGCCAGCCTGGAAGAGCGCAGAGCAGCCGGGGCGCTCACGGCCTTCTCCCCCGCCAAGCAGGAACGGTCTGTCGAGCGCTATCTGCAGAGCAGCGACGCGGTGCGCCGGCACCTCGTGGACGCCCTGCCCGAAGAGGTGATGACCGCCCGTCCGTTCCGCGCTGACGCGCCCGGCGGTCGGGTAGGCGCTCTGCGGCGCGAGCTGTCCCGGACGCGAGGAGGGCTGTCCGTCCGTGCCCTGCTCGAGGAGTACGCGGACCTGGTCACCCAGCTGCTCCCGTGCGTCCTGGTCAGTCCCGACTCGGTGTCCCGTTTCTTCCCCGTACGGGCAGGCCTCTTCGACCTGGTCGTCTTCGACGAGGCCTCGCAGATCAGGGTGCCCGACGCGGTAGGGGCCATGGGGCGCGGGACGTCGATCGTCGTGGTCGGTGACAGCAAGCAGATGCCGCCGACCAGCTTCGGTGACGCCGGACTGGACGACCTCGATGAGGGCGCCGGGCCTAGCACCGTTGTCGACGAGGAGAGCATCCTGACCGAGTGCGTGCAGGCGCGCGTCGCACAACGACTGCTCACCTGGCACTACCGGAGCGCGGACGAGTCCCTGATCGCGTTCAGCAACGAGCGCTACTACGACGGACGCCTTGCCTCCTTCCCTGCCCCGACCCACGGCGTTGCCGACGGCGGCATCGGCGGCTATGGCATCAGCCTGCGGCGCGTCGACGGGGTGTTCCACCGAGACGCAGGCAGCGGGCCGCTGCGCACCAACCCGATCGAGGCTCTCGCTGTCGTGGCGGAGGTCAGAAGTCGCTTCGCGGCGAGCCCCGACGTGCTCCCGTCGATCGGCATCGTCACGTTCAACCAGCCGCAGCGGGCCTACATCGAGACGCTGCTCCGCGATTCCGGTGACGAGCGCCTGGTGGAGGCGCTCGACGCGGACCGCGTCGAGGGTCTGTTCCTGAAGAACCTGGAGAACGTGCAGGGTGACGAGCGGGACGTCGTCTTGTTCTCGACCGCCTTCTCGGTCAAGCCGGACGGCGAGCTGCCGCTCAACTTCGGGCCGCTCAACCGGGGTGGCGGAGAGCGACGGCTCAACGTCGCGATCACCCGGGCCCGCCGTCAGGTGATCGTCTTCTGCTCGTTCGACCCGGAGCAGCTGCGGGCCGAACGCAGCACCTCCGTCGGGATCCGTCACCTGCGGGCCTACCTCGACCTGGCGGCCGGGATCGCCGTCTCCCAGGCAGCAGTCCGGGTCGCCCGGATGCCCGACCGGCACGTCAGGGCCGTGCAAGACGCACTGGTTGCTCGCGGGCTGCACGTGCAGACTGAAGTCGGGCTCTCGGACTTCCGCATCGATCTCAGCGTGGCCCGCGCCGACGCACCGGAGCGGCCCGTCCTGGCCGTGCTGCTGGACGGTCCTGCCTGGGCGAGCCGCGAGACCGTGGGTGACCGGGACGGTCTCCCGGCCCGGGTCCTGACCGGCCTCATGGGCTGGCCGGCGGTGCGCCGCGTGTGGCTCCCCGCCTGGCTCGACGATCCCGTCGGGGTCGTGGACGGGCTCGTGGCTGCTGTTGACGGAGCGCCCCGACCGGTCGGACGGGGTCCTGTCGTCTCCACTGCTGACGGATCGGTTGGTCTGCGCGGCGGCACCCGGGCGAGGCGACACGAGGCTCCTCAGCCAGCGCCGGCGGAGGCTGCTCCCGTGTCAGCCCCGGTCCGGTCTCTCCTTGCGGCATCAGCTCCTGTGCTGCGCCCGGCGGTCCACCCTGTCTTGCCCCCGCCACGCACGGGACTGCTGAACGAGGAGACTTTCGTACCGTGGACCACGTCGCTCTACGGCGACGTCAGCACGCTCGACCGGCTGCCGGACCGGCGTGCCGCAGAGCAGGTGCGGCGCGTCCTTGAGAGCGTGGTCGAGGCCGAAGGGCCCGTACACCTCGACCGGTTGTGCCGCCTGGTGGCCAACTCGTTCGGGCTCAATCAGGTGCGCGCAGCCAGGGCCGATGCCATCCGTCGCCTGGTGCCCAGCGATCTGCGACGGGACAGGTCTGAGGACTTTGCCTGGCCGCGCTCACTCGACCTTGCCGGCTGGCGGACCTTTCGCCGTGAGCCGGCGGAGGTGACGCGAGGACTGAGCGAGGTCTCGCGTCGTGAGCTCGTCAACGCGATGGCGTCGATCTGCTCGGCGTCTGCCGGGGCCAGCCGGGACGAGCTGCTGCGTGAGGTCGGCAAGGTGTTCGGGGTGCAGCGCCTCGCGTCCGCCAAGAGCGCACAGCTCTCTTCAGCCCTGGACCAGGCGGTGTCAGATGGCCGGCTCATGGAGCGGCAGGGCTTCTTCCACCCGGTGGATGGCTCGTGACGCCTCCTGCTAATCGGCCAGTCCTCGCCGCTCAGCGACCTGCCGAGTGCAGCGAGTGCAGCGCCTTGCGGGCCGCCTTGCCCACGGCCGGTCCGGCGCCGAACGTCAACGCCTCCAGCGCGTGCCGGGTGAACGGCGACCGCACCCGCCACAGCTCGCGGACGGCGGCGACCTGGCGGTCCGGGGTGCCGAACACGGCCAGGAGGCCGCCCAGGTCAGCAGCGGGATCGGAGGCGATCGCCTCCATCAGCAGCAGCGGTTCGTCCTCGGCCAGCCGGTGCTGCTCGGCCACGGGCAGGCCTTGGACCTGCAGCCACGAGCGGGCGTACGGCCGCTGCGCGGGCACGATCAGCGCTTCTCTAACGCCCCGCTCGGCGTCCGGGAGCCGGTCCAGCAGGGCGACGGCCAGCTCGCGGTGCGGGAGGTTGTCGCTGCCGAGGAGCGGGACGAGGTCGGCGACCGCGTCGAGCTGCTCACGGGCGGCCAGCCACGCGTCGATCGCTGCGTCGAAGGCGTCAGCCCGCAGGCCGGCGAGCGCGTCGAAGAGCTGCGCCGGCGGGTCGGTAGCCGATGTCGGTGCGGCAATCGGGGCCAGGATCCCCTGCTCGGTGAACCACCGCTGCAAGAGCCAGGTGCCGAGCGCTGTCACTCGCACCGCGGTCGGCTCCGGGAGGGCCAGGTCCGCGGGCAGGCTCAGCCGTTCGGCCGGGACCTCATGGTCGAGCAGCGCGACCAGACCGAGGCGTTCCAGCCGCCTCAGCGGTCGGAGCAGATAGCTGCGGACGAACATCGCCGCATGTTCCGTGGCGGAGACGTCGTACGCCTGGAGCGCCACCGCTGAAAGAGTGTCGAGCGGCACCCGCTCACCGCTCGCGTAGAGCAGCGCGATGACCCCCGGCAACGCGTCCTCGACCGCCTGGGCGGCCCACTCGATGACATAGCCGGCGTCGTCGTCGTTCAGAAACACCCCCGACCGCAGGACTGTGGTCGCCAGCTGCTCGAGCCGCTCGAGCGGGTCCGCGCCGGGCGGGTCGTGGCGTCGGGCGCGACCGTCGACCCGGACCAGCCCGGCACCGACCGCGAGGACGTACGTCTCGGTAACCCCGCCTAGGTCCGCCATGCGACGGACCGGGTGCAGCCACGCCGTCGGGTCCAGCCTCGCGCTGTCACCGCACGGCTCGGCCAGCGCGCGGGCGTCGACCAGGCGCAGCGCGCCGGTCTGCGTCACCGGTCGGCCCTCCGGTCCGAGGTGGCTCAGCAGGGCCGCCACCCGCATCATCAGGACGGCCTCGGAAGCCTGGGCTCGGAGCGCGTCCGGCTCGGCCAGCAGGACGGCGGGCAGGACCAGCGGGTTGGGGTTGCGGTCTGCGTACGCCCGCTGGTTGTGCTGATCGATCCAGTCCTGCACCTGCTCGGACCCGTCCGTCGGGTCGACCCCGTCGTCGACCATCTGGGCGACCATCGTTTTGGCCAGGCCCCAGCGGGTGCGGTCCTGCATCGCCGCGGCGAAGGTGGCCTCCGCCTGGGCGAGCTCACTGAGAAGCGCCGGCAACCCCGGTCCCCGCAGCTGCCCGGTCTGCGCCAGGTGGTCGAGGAACCGACCGAGGTCGGCGGGGCCGGTGGCCAAGAGCGCCGGGTCGTTCTGGACCTTGCGCGGGCACAGCTCCAGCAGCAGCTCGCTCACATCGCCCGGGTGCCAGGTGACCGGATCGCCGCCGAGCGTGTCGGATCGGACGTCGAGCAGGAGCCGGAGGTTGTCCAGCTCCTCGTCGCCGAACGACAGGCCCGCCTTCTCGTAGCGCCGCAGCACCGCGTCCACCGTCATGGTCCTTGCCTACACCCCCGCAGTATCGTCCCGGTCATGTCGAGCGGTCGGATCACCGAGCTACGGCTCACGTCGTTCAAGTCCTACTCCGGGGTCACCCTCCCGCTGGCCAACCTAACCGTGCTGATCGGTCGCAACGGCAGCGGAAAGTCCAACGCGCTGGACGCGCTCGAGATCCTCTCCCGGCTGGCCCGCGGTGACGACGTCCGCGACGCCATCGAGGAAAACCGGCGGGAGACCTCACCGATCCGCGGCGGCCTCGACGGGTGTGCGCCGGACGGGTCCGACACCTTCACCATCGGGGTGACCGTGGAGACCGGCACCGGGGACTCGGCCACGCTCGACCTGACGATCCGCGTCAGCCCCCAGGTCCAGGTCATCTCCGAACGGCTCTGCGGTCACGTCGACGGACGCTGGCACACGCTGGTGGAGTCGCAGGAGCCCGGTGCCCACCGGTCCGACCTCGACGCGGTGGTGTGGAACGGCAAGACCGGTCGCAACCCCAAGATGACCTTCCGCAGCTCGCACCTGCTCTCGGCGCAGGTCCCGCTGCGCCTCGGTGGCACGGCCGGCGAGAAGCGGTTGCTGGAGGTCGTCACCAGCACGCTGGCGGTGCTGGGAGGCGTGTTCCACCTGGACCCGGTGCCCCACCTGATGCGGCAATACGTCCCCGAGCAGGACTTCGAGCTGCGGCGCAGCGCCGAGAACCTGTCCGCTGCCGTCGGGCACCTCAAGTCCGAGGACCGGCCCCTGTTCGACCAGCTCGTGCAGACGCTCCGGACGCTTCCGGAGTACGAGGTGCGGGCCGTCGACGTCGGACGCGGCTCGTACGGCGACGTGATGCTTGCGCTCAAGGAGCGGCGCGGGCGACGTTCCGCGACGATCCCAGCGAGGCAGATGAGCGACGGGATGCTGCGCATGCTCGCGATCGCGACCGCGCTGCTGACCGGTGGTGGCGGGGTCGACCTCAAGATCGGGCCGACCTCCGAGCCCGGCGCGCTCGTCCTGGTCATCGAGGAGCTGGAAAACGGCCTGCACCCCAGCCAGGCGGGATCGTTGCTGGGGCTCATCCGGGAGGCCTCGCAGCGGCAGGATTTCCAGGTCGTCCTCACGACGCACAGCCCGGCTCTGCTCAACGCTCTCGATGCCGCCGACCATGCAGGCGTCCTCGTCGTCGGCCGGGAGCGCACCTCGGGCGCCTCCTCGGTGCAGCGGCTGACCGAGATGCCGGGCTATCTCAAGCTGCTGGCCGGGCACCGGCTGGGCGACGCCACGGCGGAAGGACGGCTGGCCGATGCGATGGTGCCGGTGCCGCGGCCCAGCGACGCCGACCTCGACCGGATGCTCGGTCTGTCGTGACCTCCCGAGTGCTGTTCGTCGATACGTCGATCCTGCTCAACCTGCTGCGGGTGCCCGACCACTGCGACGACCACGCGGCGGTCCTGTCGGAATTCAAGACCTGGGCCCGGCAGGACGTCTTGTTCGTCATCCCGCTTACCTCCGTCATCGAGACCGGCAACGCGGTCGGTCACATCGCGGACGGCAACGAGCGCCGCCGCTGCGCCCTGCAGCTGTGCGGGATCCTCGGCAACGCCATCAAGGACGAGCAGCCCTGGGCACTGTCCCGCGCGGAGTGGGACGAGCAGACCCTGCAGCAGCTCGTGGACGGCCACCTGCTGGTGCTGGGTCTCGTACAGCTGGCTCAGGACAAGGTCGGAGCCGGGGACGCGGCGATCCTGCACGAGGTGCAGCGTTTCCGGACGCGCGTCGACGTGCCGTCACAGATCCCGCTGGAGATCTGGACCAAGGACGGAGCCCTGGGCAGGGCAGCAGCAGCCATCACGTGACGCCTCCGCCCTACCCCCGGATCCCGTATCTGTTCTCCCCGCCGGACGGTCAGACCGGCGAGCGGCTGGTCCCGGTGTCGCTGCGCGACAGCTGGTTCGGGGTCGACCTCCTGGTCGAGGAGAAGCTCGACGGGGCGAACGTCACGCTCTGGCTGCAGGACGGCGTGGTCCAGGTCGCCTCGCGAGGTGGGCAGGACGCGATGGACCGGGCCGGCCAGCTCGGGCCGCTCCGGGCCTGGGCTTCAGAGCGGTACGAAGCGCTGAGCGGCGTGATGCAGGACGGCTCCGCCCTGTACGGCGAATGGCTGTGGCTCAGGCACGGGGCCTTCTACGACGCGTTGCCGGACTGGCTCGTCCTGCTTGACACCTGGCATCCCGACCGCGGCTTTCTTGGGACCGCGGAGCGCGACCGGATCGCGCTAACGGCCGGGCTGCTGGTCCCACCCGTGCGGTTCCAGGGCGTGCTCGGAGGTCCTGAGGACCTCGTGCGGCTGTTCGGGACGTCGACCTTCTCCAGCAGCCAGGCGGAAGGGCTGATCCTTCGCCGCTCTGACGGAGAACGATGCAAGGTGGTCGATCCGTCCTGGCAACGTGCCGACGACGCAGCCTTCGGCCGGCGCGACCGCAACCGGCTGGCAGTGTCGGCTCGCGCTGCGGGATGAACCGAGTGACAGCCAGCGCGGCGTTTTCGGTCAGGCTGGGCGCCTCGGGCACCTTCGAGGACGGGCTGCACGTGGTTCACGGGGCTGACGGCAGGGCCCCGCCAGCGAGGTGCCGTTCCAAGCCGGCGTGCGGCTGGCCCTGATGGCAGGTGGTCATGAGCAGGCCGAGCGGCGGCCAGGCCTCCTGCGCGACCAGCTCGACGATCAGCCAGAGGTCTGGGTCCAGGCCGGCCAGCTCGGGCTCGGGCAGCTCGTAGCGCTCGCCGAACAGGGTCAGGTTGACCGCACCGGGAAGCGCCGCGCTGGGCGACAGGAGACCGCGGTAGCCGGCGTCACGCAGCTCGTCCGCCAGCAGCTGGGCTGGAGCATGTGCGCCTGCGGCGAGCGCCGGGTCGAGGCCGCACTTGTCGTACGCCTGAAAGGACCGAAGGTCGGCGAGATCATGCTCCTCGACCGTGACGAGCCACAGGTTGCGCCGCTGCTCCCGAGCGAGGGCCTCGTCGCGGATGCCGTGGTAGCGAACAAGCTCGGACCAGGCGCCCCACGGGTTCAGCGAGAGGTACTGGGCGTACGTCTCGCCGTAGCGGTGCCAGCGCCCCGACTCCTGCTCAGGGTGCGGGGCGCCTGCTGCCTGGACCAGCGGCGGCCACGTCGGCGACACCTGGCGAAAGGCCGTCCACACGCCACCAACGCGCTGCGGCTCATGTTGCCAGCTGGCCACGGCCGCCTCGCGCGACCTGACGCAGCCGCAGCTCCGCCTCACGGAGGTCCTTCTCCAAGAGCTGGACCGGGGTCAGCTGGTCCAGGCCTGGGTTGCGAGAACGGAACCAGAGCGCCAGACCCCTCGGGGTCATGCTGGGCCGCAGATACATCAGCACCTGGGCGATCAGGAGAAGCCGATCAGCGCCCTGCGTCCTCGGGACGCTGCCCGTGCGCCAGTTCCCGAGCGTCCGGGTCGAGACCCCCAGCAGCTCGGCGACCTCCCCGTCGGGAACCCCTCGGAGGCAGTCCAGGACGAACTGCGTCGCCTCCGCTGGGTCCTCGATGCGCGTGTGCTCCAGCTTGCGCTCCAGCCGCTTCAGGACACCCATGAGCTGTATGAGGACCAGGAGCCCCTCCTGCAGATCAGGCTCGGCCGGCTCGAGTGCGCGGCGCAGTCGCAGGACGTGTTCGAACAGGACCCGCGCCTCGTAGTCCTGGGTGCCGGCCGGCAGGGCGTGCGACAGGTCCAGCACCAGATCCTCGAGCCTGCGCTGTCCTTGCTCGAGGTCACGGTGCTCGCCCCGACGACGGGCCGCCACGGCGAGGTGCAGGTCGCGGGCGACGTCCTCCACCCGCTCAGCGGCCCGGCGGTAGGACGAGACGCCGTCGACAAGCTCCATGCGGTTTTTCCTCTCACTTGCAGATGCATCGGAAGTCTAGGCGCAGCGCCGAACGGTTCGGGTGAGGCGCGACCAGATCGGCAGGATCGGGGCGACGTCACCGCGCGCTGATGTCCGCGATCATGACCTCGGTCAGCCGTGGGCGGACCACTGCAAGGTCCTCGTCCAGCAGCGCGAGCGGGGTCCGGCCGTCGAGCGCCGGGTTGCGGGTGGAGAACCACCGCACGGCAACCTCGGGGGTGCCGCCCAGCCGGAGGAACAGCAGCAGCTGCGCGACGAGGATCGCCCTTGCGCCATGATCGGCCGGTGCAGGTGCCCGTCGACGCCATCGGTGCCGCGTTCTTGCCGTCAGCAGCTCGGCCACCCTCGCGTCAGGGACGCTGAGCAGCGTGGTGAGGACGTATGCCCGCGCCTCGTCGGGGTCCGAGACCCGGACGGCGTCGTACGCGCCAGTCAGGGCTTCCGCGAACAGGTCGAGCCGGTCTATCGCACGCTCGGCGGCGTCGAGGTCTGGCGGGTCGAAAGCGAACGCTCTGCGCAGACGATCGACCTCGGTGAGCAGGATCTGCGGCAACCCGCTCCGGGCGACGGTGGGCGTCGTGGACAGGTCGAGCGCCAGGTCGTTGAGGCGACCACCCATCCGGTCGGCCTTGGCCCGGACGTGCCGCCGCTGCGCCAGCTCGGCGTCGTCCAGGTCGGCCTCGCGTCGCTCAGACGCGTGGGGCCGAAGGTCCCGCTCCATGCTGCACTCCTTGGCCGTCCGAGGTGTCCGGTCACGATGACACACCTCGCGCCCCTGCCGATCCTTCGCCCCAGATCTGTGGACAGGGACCCCGGCTACCGACGTCCTGGCTGCTCAGAGGGGGTAGTTGCACTTCGCACGTTGACTGATCTGCAACTCGGAGGACAGGTCGGCGCCTCCGTTCGCCTGTGCTCCCGGCCGGGTTGTCGGAGGTCCGTCGTACGGTCACCAGATCATGACGACACCCACCTCGTACGACGTGCGCGCCGAGCTCGAGAGCCTGCTCGAGCGTGACCTGCTGGGCCCGCGCGACGGCGAGCACGAGGAGCTGCCGCCAGGGATGCCGCCGGCCGAGCGTTACCTGGTCGGGCGCCTCGTGCCGCGGACCCGGCCGAGCGAGCCGCCGGCCGAGCTGGCCGAGGGCGACACCGAGGTCGACGACCCGGCGCTGATCGACCAGGAGGTCACCGACGGCGCCGCCGAGCCCGACGAGACCGGGCAGACCGGGCAGGCGGTGCGCACCGGCACCATGGCGGCGAGCGCGCTCGGGCTGTCGTTCCGGGTGCCGCTGGACGTGACACGGCTGACCGTCACGGCATCCTGGGGTGCGTACGCCCCAGCGCCCTCCGAGCTGCACCTCACCGATCAGGGCCGGCCACGCTCGACCTGGCACCGCACGCCCGCCGGCGGGACCGTCGAGGTCGACCTGCTCGCGCCGGAGACGCTGGTCGTCGACCCGGAGCGGGAGGGGGTCGTGCTGCGGCCGACCGTCCGCGAGCGGGAGGGCGCCCGGGTGGTGGACCTCGCTCTGGTGAACGATCAGCCGGTGCCGGACAGCTCGATCGACACGGCGCGGATCTACCAGACCTCGCTGACCGTCACCGCACTCGACGGCGCGGCCGCGATCTTCCTCGGCCACAACGATCCGGAGCTGTCACTGCCCGACCGCTACGCCGACGCCGAACGCCAGCACCTGTCCCTGCTCTACCGAGCTCACCGCGAATATGCGAAGGGACGCCAGTGCGCCGTCGACGCCTCCGTCCGTGAGGGTGAACTACGGGCCTGGCAGCTACGCACCACCTGCTTCCCCGCCGCCGACGTGCCGCTCACCGAGGCCGGCGACCCGCGGACGATGCCCGGCGTCGAGCTGGACATGGCCAGGCTGGGCAGCCCTGAGCTGGGGCGCGACGATCTCGTACGCGCCCTGCGGCCCATCGTCACCGGCTACCGCGCCTGGCTCCAGGCCCAGGGTTTACGCCTGAACGACCCGGAGATCCTGCGTTACGGGATCGCGGGAAGCCAGGCGTTGACGGCCGCGGAGGGCTTCGCCGACCGGCTCGACCGGGCGATCGACCTGCTGCGCGACGACGGTCAGGCCCGGGAGGCGTTTCGCTTCGCGAACCAGGCAATGGCGCTGCAGCGTGTACGCAGCGAGCTGACCCGGGCCCGGATGGCCGACCCGACGATGACGGTGCCCGCGACGCTGCAGCGGCTGGAGGTCCCGCGGCAACGCAGCTGGCGGCCGTTCCAGCTGGCGTTCGTGCTGCTGTGCCTGCCGGGGCTCACCGACCCGGGCCACCAGGACGCCGGACGGGACGCCGAGGGCGAGGCGCAGCTGTTGTTCTTCCCCACCGGAGGCGGCAAGACCGAGGCCTACCTAGGGCTCACCGCCTACACGCTCGCCCTGCGCCGGCTGCAGGGCGTCGTCGGGACCGGGTCGGACGCGCGGGACGGCACCGACGGGGTGGCGGTGCTCATGCGCTACACGCTGCGGCTGCTCACCGCGCAGCAGTTCCAGCGGGCCGCGGCGCTGCTGTGCGCGTGCGAGGTGCTGCGCCGCGAGCGGCTCGACGGCGGCGACGACCGGTGGGGCCAGGTGCCGTTCCGGCTCGGGCTGTGGGTCGGGAGCCGGGTCTCGCCCAACACCTACGACCAGGCCAAGCAGGCGATCGACGACGCCCGCGGGAGCACCGACGTCGGCGGTCCGCTGCAGCTGGCCGCCTGCCCGTGGTGCGGCTCGCGACTCTCGCTCGGGGCCGACGTCAAGACCGACGACCGCGAGCGTCGCGTACGCGTGTTCTGCAGCGACCCGGAAGGCGACTGCGTCTTCACCCCGCGCCGCAGCGACGACGGGCTGCCGGTGCTCACCACCGACGAGGAGGTCTATCGCCTAACCCCGTCGCTGGTGATCGGGACGGTCGACAAGTTTGCCCAGCTGCCCTGGCGCGCCGCGACCGCCGCGCTGTTCGGCACGGTCGAGACGCGCTGCCCGCGCCACGGCTGGGTCCTGCCCGACCAGAGCTTCTGCACCGGCGTCCACCAGAAGGCCCGCGGCCTGGCCGGCACGAAGCCCGAGCAGTCGATGCGGCTGCGCCCACCGGACCTGATCATTCAAGACGAGTTGCATCTGATCTCCGACGCGCTCGGCTCGATGGTCGGGCTGTACGAGACGCTGGTCGATCACCTGTGCACGCGGCAGCAGGACGGGCAGGCGGTGCGGCCGGTGCTGGTCGCCTCCACCGCCACCGTGCGCCGGGCCGCGGACCAGGTCGAGCAGGTCTTCGCCCGCAAGCTCGCGATCTTTCCGCCTCAGGTGCTCGACGCCGGGGAGACGTTCTTCTCGACCGTCACCCGGCCGTCGCGGGAGACCCCGAGCCGCCGCTACCGCGGCATCTGCGCGACCGGCGAACGGTTCAAGGCCATCGAGATCCGGGTGGCCGCAGCCGTGCTGGGGCACGCACAGGCGTTGTTCGACACCCACGGGGCAGCGGCCGACCCCTACATGACGCTGGTCGACTACTTCACCTCGACCCGCGAGCTGGCCGGGATGCGGCGCCTGGTCGAAGATGACGTGTCCGAGCGCCTCTCCCCCGCCAGCGGCCGGCTACGACGGCGGCCTGAGGTGCAGGAGCTGACCAGCCGGATGCCGAGCAGCCGCATCGCCACGACGCTCGCGGACCTGGAGCGGCCGTTCGACCCCGCGCTCGACACGCTGGCCCTGACCAGGCTGCCGCCGGGCCCGGAGCGTGACGCCTGGACCGCCGGGCTGCAGGCACGCGGCGTCCGACCGATGGACTTTCTGCTTGCCACCTCGATGCTCCAAGTCGGCGTCGACGTGCAGCGGCTCGGCCTGATGCTCGTGACCGGGCAGCCCAAGAGTGCCGCCGAATACATCCAGGCGACCTCCCGGGTCGGCCGTGACCGTTCCCGCCCCGGGCTGGTGCTCACCATGTATCAGTGGAGCCGGCCCCGGGACCTCGCACACTTCGAGACCTTCGGCTATGACCATGCGACGTTCGGGCTACGGGTCGAGGGGCTGACCACGACGCCCTACAGCGACCGGGCGCTCGACCGGGGGCTGCCGGCGGTACTGGTGGCCGCCGTACGCCAGGGCGGCACAGCGGGGCTACCCAACACCGCAGCGGGGACGGCCAGCATCACCGGGGTGGCACGCGACGCACTGCTGCAGCTGTTCCGACGTCGTGCCGAGCGCATCACGCACGACGCGCCGACTGCGACCGCGGTGACCGAGCGGGCACAGAAGGAGCTCGACCGCTGGGAGACCGCCCGGCACCAGGTCACGACCGGGGCGCTCGGCTATCAGCGTGGCGTCGATGTGACCGGACTGCTGCAGAAGCCGCTCGAGGAGCTGCCGGCGACGTTCACCGCGCCGATGAGCCTGCGCGAGGTCGAGCCGGAGATCGTGCTGCAGCTCGACAAGCGTGACCGCAGCGCCGCCGACGCGCCGCCGTGGGTCTACGACGACACCGCCCCTGTCAGGAAGGCTGACGCATGACGATGCCCGCGCCCGCGCGACGCAAGGGTGAGCCCAGCCGGGTCGGTGGCGCACGCCCCAGCCACCTCGTCACCACCACCGGGGTCGGAGCGCTCGTCGACCTTCCCGGGATGAGCGTCATCGTGCGCGGTCTGGACGCCTGGCAGCTCGAACGCGCCGAGACGATCCACGAGCCGCGCCTGCTCACCCAGGTGCAGGAGGTGCTCGGCCAGCAGGTAACCGCGCTCCGCGAGCCGCCGTGGGACGCCCGCGAGGCGGACGACCCCTGGACCCGGACCGGGATCCCGGTCAGCCCGTTCCCCGGCTGGCTGCGCTGCCCCGCGTGCTTCCGACTCGGGCCGATGGACGAGCAGCAGTTCGAGCTGGTCCACAAGCACGGTCGACGTCCCGACCTGGCGAAGTGGGTGCACACCCAGTGCGCCAAGCAGAACGGGTCCGTCGCTCGGCGACGCGCCTGCATCCCCGCCCGTTTCCTCGTCGCCTGCGAGGCCGGTCACCTCGACGATTTCCCGTACGTCGACTTCGTCCACCGCGGAGCCGAAAAACCCTGCACCGGACCCCGGCTGACGATGCGCGACGCCAGCAGCAGCCTCGGGCCGCGCGTGACCATCCGGTGCGTGGAGTGTGGCGGGTCCCGCAACGTGTCGACCGCAACCGGCAAGGACGGGTCGCGGCACCTGCCCCGGTGCCGGGGGCGACACCCGCACCTGCAGAGCTTCGAGCCGTGCGGCAAGGAGCTGCGCCTGGCCGTGCTGGGTGCGTCCAACCTGTGGTTCAGCGTCACCGCGAGCGCTCTGCACCTGCCCCAGGGTCAGACCGTCAAGGATCAGGTGCGCGCCCACTGGGGTGTGCTCGGTCTTCAGCCGTCCGCCGAGCTGGTCGGGGTGCTGGTGGCGGGCATGCCCGACCTGCGCGCCCTGCGTGACACCCCGGTAGCCGAGGTCTGGGCGGCGATCCAGACCGTCAAGCGCGAGGGCGGGCCGCCGGAGCAGGAAGCCGGAGCCGACCTGCTGCAAGCCGAGTGGCGCCTGCTCGCCAAGCCGACGACCGAGAGCCAGGACGAGGATTTCCGGGCCGTGCCCACCGACGTCCCCGACGGATGGGACGGGGTGCTCGAGCAGGTCGTGCAGGTCAGCCGGCTGCGCGAGGTCCAGGCGCTGATCGGTTTCACCCGGCTGACGTCCTCTGACCGGAGCGACCTCGAACCCACCAACCGACTACCCCTCGGGCGCGGGAAGACCTCCTGGGTCCCGGCCTACCAGCAGCGCGGCGAAGGAATCTTCCTGCAGCTGCGGGAGGACCGCGTGCGTGCCTGGGAAGCCCGCGTCGCCGGCCACGAACGGATCGAGGCCCTGAAAGCGGCGAACGGCCGGTGGGCGATCAATCGGGGCATGCCGACGCCCGGGCCGTTCCCGGCAGCCCGGTTTCTGCTGCTGCACACCCTGAGCCACATGCTGCTGAGGCAGGTGGCGCTCGAATGCGGCTACTCCTCCTCGAGCATCCGGGAGCGGCTCTACGTCGGCACACCCGACGAGCCCGGGACCGGGATCCTGCTGTCGACGGCGGCCAGTGACAGTGAGGGCACCCTCGGCGGCCTGGTGTCGCTGGGGCACCCGGACGCGCTCGGTCGGCTCCTGCACGGCGCGGTCGAGGCAGCCCAACGCTGCTCCTCGGACCCGCTCTGCGCCGAGCACGTGCCCGAGGCCCCGTCCGACACCTTGCACGCAGCCGCTTGCCACGCCTGCCTGTTCGGGTCCGAGACCAGCTGCGAGACCAACAACCGCTGGCTCGACCGAGCCGTCGTCGTCGACCTGACACGAGACGGCCTTGCCTTCCTCGACCTCTGACGCGCGCTCGGTCGACGAGCTGGTCAACCTATCGATGCGGTTCGCCGCCGAGCTGGCGTGCCGCCTTCCTGCGGCAGACGTTCGCCTGGTCGCCGCGGCGATCATCAGGGCGGAGGCTGATCCGTCAGCTCCTCGACTGACATCCCCCGTGCTGCACAGTCACGTCGCACAGCTGGAGACCTTCGTCGACCAGGGCATCTCCGCCCCGCTGCTGGCCGGGGCGCTGATGGGGGCTGCTGCGCGAGGGGGCGTGGAGCCTCGTGCGCCCGACCTGGTCTGGTCCGGCCCCGACGTGGGCGCAGCGACCGGCCGGCTCACCCCGTCGGCGGTGGTGGACCTGCTCGACGGGGCGGCCTCCGAGATTCTCCTGGTCGGCTATGCCGTCCACGACGAGCCTCGGGTCAGCGCCGCCCTGCATGCGGCCGCTCTGCGAGGCGTCGACATCACCCTGTTGCTGGAACGTCCCCTCGACAATCGGCACTACCGCGGCCCGCGAGCCCCGTTCCAGGGGCTCCGAGCTCGCCGGCTCTGCTGGCCCGCGGATCAGCGACCTCCCGGCGCCTCTTTGCACGCCAAGCTGCTCGTCGTCGACCGGCGTGCCGCCCTGGTCGGCAGCGCCAACATCACCGGCGCCGCGCTCGACCTCAACCTGGAGTGCGGCGTCATCCTGCACGGCCCGACCGCGGCCCGTCTGCACCAGCACGTCGACGCCCTGACCGCCGCCGGCCACCTGCACCGAGCCTGACGGCGTGATCCCCGTCACCTCGGTCAGCACCGCACCGGAACCCGGTCTCCGCAGCGATGACCTTGCACGAGCGGTCTCGTCCGGGCACATCGCCGCCGCGCACGCGATCTTCGTACCAAAGGCTTAGAGCCTGGTCCTGACCTCCCACAGCTCAGGGAACAGCACGACCGACAGGACGCTGCGCAGGTAGCCCACGCCGCTGGTGCCGCCCGAGCCGGTCTTGAAGCCGATCACCCGCTGCACGGTCGTCATGTGGTTGAAGCGCCAGCGCCGGAAGTTGTCCTCGACGTCGATGAGCTTCTCGGCCAGCTCGTAGAGGTCCCAATAGGTCTCGTGGTCGCGGTAGACGGTGAGCCAGGACGCGAGCACGGTCTCGTCCAGCTCCGGGGGCTGGGTGAGGTCTCGGTTCAGTACCTCGGGCGGCACCGGCAGGCCACGTTCGGCCAGCAGGCGCAGCGCGAGGTCGTACAGGCTGGGGGCGTGCAGCACGGCCTCCAGCGGGTCGTGCAGGTCGGGCCGGTGCTCGTGCGGACGCAGCAGGCTGGCCTTGCGGTTGCCGAGCAGGAACTCCACCGTGCGATAGCTGGTCGACTGGAAGCCTGAGGCGTGCCCGAAGGCGTCCCGAAACTCCAGGTAGTCCGCGGGCGTCAGGGTCTTCAGGACCTCCCACGCGTTGGTCAGCTGCTCCTGGGCCCGCACCACCCGGGTGAGCATCTTGAGCGGCGCGTCGGTGATCCCGTCCTCCAGCAGCGTCATGGCGGCCCGCAGCTCGCGCACGATCAGCTCCAGCCACACCTCCGAGACGTGGTGGACGGTGATGAACAGGTGCTCGTCGTGCGCCTCGGTGATCGGCCGATGAGCGGACTTCAGCGTGTCGAGCTGGAGATAGTCGCCATAGCTCAGGCTGTGCGTGAAGTCGGTGTAGGCACTGTCGGCACCGTCCGGCTCGCTCATGCCCGGTCCTCCAGCACCCGGCTGATGCCCTGCACGGCGTGCCACACGTCCTCGTGCGAGTGATACAGCGGCGTGAACCCGAAGCGCAGGATGTCCGGCGTACGGAAGTCGCCGAGGATGCCCCGGTCGATCAGCTCCTCCATGACCGCGCCCGCCTCCTGGTGGGTGTAGGAGACCTGGCTGCCGCGGTCGGCGTGCTCGCGCGGGGTGACCAGGGTGAGCCCCTCCAGCGGCTCCATCAGCGCGATGAACGTGTCGGTCAGCGACAACGACTTGGCCCGCAGCTGCTCGAGGTCCACGCCCGAGAACACGTCCAGCGCGGCGTCCAGCGCCGACAGGTTGAGCACCGCGGGTGTGCCCACCACGTAGCGGCGGGCGCCCGGTGCTGGCGTGTAGGTGCGGGCCATCTCGAACGGGTCGGCGTGGCCCATCCAGCCGGCGAGGAACGCGGGGGCGTCGGACTGGTGTCGCTCGGCGACGAACAGGAAGCTGGGGGCGCCGGGACCGCCGTTCAGATATTTGTAGCCGCAGCCCACGGCGAAGTCCGCGCCGGCGCCGTTGAGGTCCACCGGGAACGCGCCGGCCGAGTGGGCCAGGTCCCACACGGTGAGGATCCCTCGCTCTCGGGCCTGCGCCGTCAGACCGGCCAGGTCGAGCCTGCGCCCGGTGCGGTAGTCGACCTCGGTCAGCAGCAACAGCGCGACCTGGTCGGTCAGGTGCTCCGCCACCTGCGCGGACGGCACGGCCCGGACCTCGTAACGCCCGCCCAGCAGGTCGCTCAGCCCCTGCGCGACGTAGAGGTCGGTGGGGAAGTTGTCCGCGTCGGTGAGGATGACCCGTCGCTCCGGCGGAGCCATGGACAGAGCTGCCGCCAGCAGCTTGAACAGGTTGACGCTGGTGCTGTCACCGACCGCGACCTCGTGCGGACGCGCACCGATCAGAGGGGCGATCTTGGCCGCGACCCGGTCGGGCAGCTGCATCCAGTCCTGCTCGTCCCCGTCCGTCCAGGAGCGGATCAGCTGACCGCCCCACTCCTGCTCGACGACGCGTGCCAGGCGCTCGGGCACGGCCCGGGGCAGTGCGCCCAGGCTGTTGCCGTCCAGGTAGACCACCCCGTCGGGGAGGGTGAACTCGGCGCGCTTGTGGGCCAGCGGATCGCGGGAGTCGAGGTCCTGCAGGCGGCTCAGGACGGGATCGACGGTGACGGTCATCCGCACACCTTGCCGCATCAGGGGGGTGGTCGACCGGGCAACCGGGTCCATCCACAGATCGGTCGAGCTCTCGCCACGGCCGATGCGGTACGACGAGCGTGGGAGCATGACCCCGACACCGCAGGAGGATGCTCATGAGCGTGATGCCGCATGACCGCGCGTGGACGGTGGCCGACCTCGCCGACACCCCCGATGACGGCTTCCGCTACGAGCTGTGCGACGGGGTGCTGCTCGTGACCAGCGGCCCGAGCAACAGCCACCAGATCGTCGTCGGCGAGCTGCACCTGCTGCTCCGAGCAGGCTGCCCGCGCGAGATGCGGGTCATGCTGGCCCCGACCGGTTACGAGCCCACCGACCGACGGTCGTTCCAGCCCGACCTGCTGGTCGCCTGGCGGGCCGACGTGACGGACGCGCCGATCAGCGCGCCGCTGCTGATGGCGATCGAGGTGCTGTCACCCTCGACCCGGTCGATCGATCTAGTCCTCAAGCGCAGCGTGTACGAGGAGAGCGGCGTCGCGACGTACGTCGTCGTCGACCCGCTCGTCCCGTCCGTCCGGGCGTGGGCGCTGCAGGACGGCCGGTACGTCGAGATCGGGACGGCCAGCAGCGACGAGTCCCTCGTGCTGGACGCACCCTTCCCGATCGTTCTCGTCCCGTCCCGGCTGCTCGACCTGTGACCGGATCGGGTCCCGCCCCAGGGCGCGTGACAGCGGCAGACCTCGTCAGGCTGGCGGAGACGTTCCCAGACGCACGGGATCCCGAGATCATGGACGCCATGTGGCGGACGTCCCCGCCGCCAGGACCGCCAGCCGGCGCCCAGGACAGGCCCGAGCCGAGCCGGCGGCCGCGCAGGGGATAACCGAGGTCGGCAGGGACATCGAGGCGGTCCGGGCGGTGCTCGTCGCAGAACGTGCTGCTCCGCAGACCGAGAAGCGGCTGGCCGGCCCTGCAGGCTCGGCGCCCCGGGTGCCAGGGCATGCGGCCCCCCTCGTCGGCCCAGGCCAGCCGCAGTCCGCGCACCGCGTCGCCGTACAACCGCACCGCGACGAACAGATGCTCCAGCGGAGTGGAGACCTCCACGGCCTCGAAGAGCGTGCCGCGGGTCTCCAGCGTCTCTCCGGCAGAACGAGGCTCGTGTCCAGCAGGTAGGAGCCCCAGTGGTTGAGCAGCCGGGCCGCCTTCGCGGCCTGCATGCGGGTGATGATCAGCTCGGGGAGCCCCGGGGCGGTCAGCCCCGCCCAGGGCTCGGGAAGGGTCGCCGGCGCCCAGCCGTTGACGTCGGCATGAGGCTCAGCGTGCTCGACGTGTCCCCCGTCCCTTCCGGCTCGACGCCGGCGGACGCCCTGCGCAACACCCTGGACCTGGCGCGGCACGTCGAGCGTCTCGGCTACCACCGCTACTGGCTGGCCGAGCACCACTCGATGCCGGGGATCGCGTCCTCCGCCCCGCCGGTGGTGATCGGCGCGGTCGCCGCGGCCACGTCGACGCTCCGGGTCGGCTCCGGCGGTGTCATGCTGCCGAACCACGCGCCGCTGATCGTGGCCGAGCAGTTCGGGACCCTGGACGCGCTGCACCCGGGACGCATCGACCTCGGCCTCGGTCGGGCGCCCGGCACCGACCAGGTCACCGCGCACGCGTTGCGTCGCTCCGCCTCGGCGCTGTCGGAGGAGGACTTCCCTCAGCAGGTCGCACAGCTGCGGGCGTTCTTCTCCGGCGGCTACCCGGACGACCACCCGTACGCCGCGATCACCGCCGTCCCCGGGCTCGGTGCGCAGGTCGACGTGTGGCTGCTGGGGTCCTCGACCTACAGCGCACAGCTGGCCGGGCTGCTCGGTCTGCCGTATGCGCACGCGCACCACTTCGCCTCGGGCACGACCGACGCGGCGGTGGCCGCCTACCGCCAGGTGTTCCGGCCGGGCGCGCTCGACGAGCCGTACGTCATGGTGACCGCCTCGGTCGTCGCTGCTGAGGATGCCGATCGGGCGGCCTGGCGAGCGGCCCCGCTGGCGCTGGCGATGGCCCGGCTGCGAGGCGGGGAGCCCGGCACGTTCCCGTCACCGGAGGAGGCAGCGGCCCAACCG
Source organism: Mycobacteriales bacterium (assembly GCA_038236005.1). Taxonomy (GTDB): domain Bacteria; phylum Actinomycetota; class Actinomycetes; order Mycobacteriales; family SCTD01; genus CANKBT01. The sequence goes on from JBBSTI010000007.1 coordinate 28,957, forward strand.
CTGTCCCCGGCGCAGCGGGCCTCGCTCGGCGGGATGCTCAAAAGCGCGATCGTCGGCGACCCCGCCGTGGTCGCCGCAGACCTGCGGGAGCTGTCGGACCGGACCGGCGCCGACGAGCTGATGATCTCGACGATGGTGCACGGGCACCAGGACCGGCTGGACAGCTTCTCGCTGGTCGCCGAGACGCTGCAGCCGATCGCTGTCTAGCCAGGGGTCGGTTCGACCCGGTTGCGGCCGGCATTCTTCGCCGCGTAGAGGTGCCGGTCCGCCTCGCGGAGCAGGTCGGCCCGCTCTACCGGCTCCGGCGCCGCACTCTCGGCGAGGCCGAAGCTGGCCGTGATCGACACCCCGGGTGAGATCGGCGACCAGTCGTGCCGCGCGATCCTGGAGCGCACGTCCTCGGCGAGCCGATAGGCACCGGGCAGGTCCGCGCAGGGCAGCACCAGCAGGAACTCCTCGCCTCCCAGGCGGGCCGCGTATGCGTCGGGCAGCGTCCTGGTCGCGTCCGTGAGCAACGCAGCCAGCCGCACGAGCACGGCGTCGCCGGCCGCGTGCGACAGCGTGTCGTTGACCCGCTTGAAGTGGTCCAGGTCGACCAGCGCAACGGCCAGCGGTGACGCCTCGGCTCCGGACCGGGAAAGGCGACGGTCGAGGTCCTCGTCGACGAACCGCCTGTTGAACAGCCCGGTCAGTGCGTCGCGGTAGGACATCTCCCGGTAGCGAGCACTCTCCCGACGCGCCTCGTCGACCTCGAGCATCGCGTGCAGCGTCTGGGCCCGGGCCTCGCTGGCCTCGGACCGCAGCTCCAGGGTCTCGACGTGGAACCGGCGGTAGAGAGCCAGCGCGCCGGCCGGGTCTCCACCGGCAGCGAGCAGCTCGGCCCGCTCGCCGAGCGCCTCGACCCGGACCGCGTGCCACTCTTGATCTGCGGTGAGCCGCTCGGCGACCCCGAGGCTGACGTCGGCGGCGTCCAGCTCGCCCGTCTCGCGCTCGATCCGGGCCAGGACCAACCAGGCGTACGCCCTGACGATCGGGGTGGGGTCCGGCTCCTCACGCAGGTGCTGGCGCAACAGGGCGACGGCCTCGCTCGATCGACCGGCCGCGTGCAGGATCTCGGCGACGGTGTCGGCGTTCACAGTCCGGAGCGCCACGCCGTGCTCGGCGACCGTCGTCCGCATCTGTTCGGTCAGAGCCAGCGCGAGCGCGAGCTCCTCGGAGCTCAGTGCGGCGTACGCCCAGTTGTTCATGACCTTGAGCGAGAGCCACGGGGTGTCGAGCCCTCGGGCGTGCTCGAGGGCTTCCTCATAACGCGGCCGCGCGTCGGCGTACGAGCCGCACTCGTCGAGCCCGTCCGCAAGGGCGAGCGCCACCCGGCACCGCACCGCGGGCCTGAGATGCGATCCGTCCAGAGCCCGGGCGCGCACCGCGTGCTCCAACGCCCTCGTCGGGTCCCCGATCCTGCGGAACAGGACGCTCAGCGCTGTCTCCGCGCCGACCTCGACCCCGCGGTCGCCCTCGACCACGGCCTGCTCGCGCAGCTCGACCACGAGCTTCGCAGCAGCCGCCGAACCTTGGTCACGAACGAGCCGGTCGGTCTGGAGCAGCGTCAGGCGCGCCCGCTGCGTCGAGGTGACCGGCGTGACCGGCAGCTGGGCAAGCAGGTCGCGGACGATCGCAGGTGCGTCCGCCCGCCACTCGTAGGACTCCTCCAGCTCGTCCAGGAGTCGGTCCACCGTCACCGTAGACATCCGAACGCCTCCCCCCTGGTGCATAGCCATCTACACCGTCTGATCGTCGCCTGGACGTGAGGCGCACACCGCCTTTTGGCCTCGTCGATCACGTGACTCCCGGCACAGGGTAGGCCCGAAAAGTTCGCTTCCCCGCCGAGGCGGGCGGCGTTCGCGGGCTCGGCGCCCGGGACCTTGGCGGCGTCGGTCCCCTGCAGCACCGCGAACCGGCCCCTGGTCGCAGATGACGGCGTCGAGGCCTGTCAGGGTCAGCCGCCTCGCATCGCTGCACCCCGGCCGGCGACTGTCGAGGTGTGGACAACCCGCACAGCGCGTCGCGACTCGGCAGGGTGCCCGACATGACAACCCTGCTCCAGCCCCGTGAGGCCGATGCTCTGGCCACCTACACCGATCACCCCTTGCAGGACGGCGACGTCGTCTTCATGATCGACGGCAGGCGGCTGCTCGAGGTCAACGGGCTGGCCGACCACTGGCCCGAGGCGCGCGACGGCGTGCTGCACACCTTGAGAGCCAACTCCCAGCGCCGCATCCTGCTGGCCGTCACCCGTGAGGGCGCCGACCTCCACGGTGGCGACCACGCCCTCTGGGCCGACCTCAGGACCACGCTGGCGGCCTCGCGGATCGACGTCCTGCCCGTGCAGGCCCTGCGCTGCTGAGGCCGCCTCGCGGTCAGGGTCGTCGGACGTCGGCGTCGTCGGACGAGGGTTCCACCCGGTTGCGGCCACCCTCCTTGGCGGCGTAGAGGCGGACGTCGGCCGCTCGCAGCAGGTCCGCCCGCCCCGCGCGACCGGACGCCGTGGCGACCCCGATGCTGGCGGTGACCGACACCCTGCTGCACAGGTCGGACCAGTCCAGGGCCGCCACCTGACGACGCACCCCCTCGGCGATCTCACAGGCGCCGAGCAGGCCAACACCGGGGAGCACCATCAAGAACTCCTCACCCCCCAGGCGGGCGGCGTAGGCACCACCCCCGTGCCGGCTGCTGGCCGCGCTCGTCTCCAGCAGGGCGGCCAGACGGACCAGCACGGCGTCGCCTGCCTCGTGGGAGCATTGGTCGTTGACCCGCTTGAAGTGGTCGAGGTCGACCATGGCGACGGCCACGGAGGCCTGGTCGGCCAGCCGGCGGTTCAGGTCCTCGTCCACGTGCCGCCGATTGAACAGACCGGTCAGCGGGTCGCGGTAAGACAGCTCGCGGTAGCGGGCGCTCTCACGGCGGGCCTCGTCGACCTCGAACGTCGCGTGCAGCGTGCGCGCACGAGCGTCGCTGGCCTCCGACCTCAGCTCGAGGGTGTCAGCCATGAACCGGCGATGCGTCTCGTAGGCGCCGGCGTAGTCGTTCCGGGCCGCGAGCAGCTCGGCCCGGATCCCCAACGCCTCGACCCGGAGCGCCCTGAGCGCGCTGGTGGCCGTCAGGCTGTCGACGACGTCCAGACTCTGCTCGACGTCGTTCAGCGCACCTGCGTCGAGCTGGATCTGCGCAAGCACCAGCCAGCACCCGGCTCGGTCGACGAGGTTGGTCGAGGGGTCGTTCACGAGACGGTGCTGAAGCAGCTCAGCCGCCGCCTGTGACCGACCCAGGGCGTGGCTCACCTCGGCGATCGTGCTCACCAGGCTCAGGATCGGGGTCAGCGCGTTCTCGCGACAGAGCTCCTGCACCTGTTCGACCAGCGCCGCCGCGCCGTGCAGCTCCTCTGAGAGCAGCTCGGTGTAGGCCCAGTTGTTGAGCACCTGAGCCGCCAGATGGACACTGCCCCAGCCCCGGGCGTGCTCGAGCGCCTCGCGGTAGTGCTGGCGTGCGTCGTCAAACGAATCGCTCAGGGCCAGGCAGTCCGCGGTGACCATGTGCAGCTTGCACCGGTGCACCGGTGTGAGGTCCACGTCGTCGAGAGCGAGCGAGGCGACAGCGTGCTCGAGCGCCGCCGCTGGATCACCGATCTTGCGGAACAGCAGGCTGAGGGCGCGCTCGGCGTGGGAGTGCAACGCCCGATCCCCGCCCGCGGCAGCCCGGTCCCGCACGCCGAGCGCGATCGCCGCCGCGGCAGCGGCGCCCTGCCCGGTGATGACCTCGTCGAGCCCCAGCAAGGTGGCTCGGGCCCGCTGCCCCTCGGCCGCGGGCGTTGCGGGCAAGGCGGCCACGATGCTCCGCAGGGCCTCCGCCGCGTCGTCACGCCACAGGTAAGACGCGTCGAGGTCGTCCAGCAGACGGTCGACCTGCGCCAGGCACCCAGCGTCCTGTGCCGTGCTCACGTCGGCTCCCCCAGAATGCTGTCGCGTCGCGACCATGACCACCTCATCGTCCCACGACTCTCGGATCTGAACACTCCGCGCGGTCGTTCATGCCAGGCGCTCCCGCAGGCCGGTGGCGCGAGCGCTGCGGCGGGTCACGCAGGCGCGGACCGCCTCCGGGGAGCCGATCAGCGTCACCCTGCGCTGCGCGCGGGTGACCGCGGTGTACAGCGTCTCGCGGGTGGCCAGCGGCGATCCGGCCTCGGGCAGCACGACCGTGACGTGGTCGAACTGCGAACCCTGCGCCCGGTGCACGGTGACGGCGTGCATCGGGGTCACGTCACCGAGCCGACCGAGAGCCAGGGTGCGGATCCCGGGCACGGTCTCGAAAGCGGCCTGGAGCGGGCTCTCGGGCAACGGCCCCGCGACGACGACGCCGGTGTCCCCGTTGAACAGGCCCTCGTCGTAGGTGTTGGCGGTGACCAGCAGCGGCATCCCGACGTAGCGACCGTCACGCTGCACCGCCACGCCGTGCTGCTCGACCCACCGCTGCACGAGCAGCGACCAGGCGGCGACTCCTCGCGGCCCGCTGCGGTGCGCGCACAGCAGCCGGTGCTCGTCGAGCGCGCCGAGCGCCGTCTCGGCGTCGGCCCCGAACATCTTCTCGTAGCCGGCCAGCACGCTGGCCCAGACCTTTTCCTGGACCTCCTTCGGGACCGGGGCACCGTCCGGGACGGTCAGCAGCCGCACGTCGTCACCGGCGGCGAGGACCTGCTCGGCCGCCACTGCATCCCCGTCACGGAGAGCCTGAGCGAGGTGCTCGATCTGTCCCTGGAAGCGGTGGACCGTCCGCAGGATCGCCACCCCGGCCCGGTCGCCGGGCAGGTGGGGCGGGTCGTGCGGCACGACGGCCGCCAGGTCGATCGCTGTCACGTCTGATGCCGGGGCTGCCGCGGACCCGGCCGCCGCGACCAGGTCACCCAGCACCGCACCGGCCTCCACCGCCGCCAGCTGGTCCGGGTCACCGACCAGCACCAACCGGGCGGTCGGCGCGAGGGCGTCGAGCAGCCGGTCGAACAGCGACAGCGACAGCATCGACGCCTCGTCGACGACGACCACGTCGTACGGCAGCGGCGACGACGCGTCGTGCCTCGCCCCGTTGCCCCGGCGCCGCAGCCCCAGCAGCCGGTGGAGGGTGCTGGACGTGAGCGTCGCCAACCACGCACGGTCGTCCGGGAGGTCGGCGCCGTGCACCGCCTCCTGCAACCGAGCGGCGGCCTTGCCGGTCGGCGCGGCCAGCGCCACCCGCAGACCTGGTCCGGAGACCTCGTGCAGCGCGGCGAGCAGGCGCGCGACCGTGGTGGTCTTGCCGGTTCCCGGACCCCCTCCGAGCACCGACACGGCACTGGTCGCACAGACCGCTGCGGCCCGGCGCTGCTCGTCGGGCCCGGTGCCCGGGAAGAGCCGGTCCAGCGCCGCGGTGAGCCCGGGGGTCTCGACCGCGGCCGCACGTCGAGCACGAAGCTGGCCGGCGACCCGGCTCTCCTGCTCCCACGACCGGGTCAGCCACAGCCCGCCGTCGTGGGCGTGCAGCGGGGCAGCAGGTCCGTTCACGAGCGGGCTGGCAGCGACGGCCGCCTGCCAGGCCCGGAGGTCCGGCCAGGCGAGCTCTGCCGCGGCCCGCCCCGGCTCGGTCTCCTCCGGCGTCGTCAGGTCGACACTGTCCGACACCTCGGCGAGCCGGAGCACGACGGAACCGGCGCGCAGCGCCCGCACGATCAGGGCGACGGCGAGCAGCACCCGTTCGTCGTCCTCGCCTCCGAGCCGACCCAGCCGCTGCGCGACGTGGACGTCTGCGGGTTCGAGCACACCAGCGACGTTGAAGCCGGCGAGCAGTCCCGTGGCCCGGCTGACCAGCCGAAGATCGCTCATGAGCCGGCCAGCAGGTCGGACAGCGCGACGACCAGCGCGGCGGGCGGCTTCCAGGACCAGACCCCGGTCTCACCGTGACCGACCATCCCGCGCAGGAACAGGTAGAGCACTCCGCCCAGGTGCCGCTCGGGGTCATAGCCCGGCTGTCGCCAGCGGAGGTAACGGTGCAGCGCGACGCAATAAAGAAGAGCCTGCAACGGGTAGTGCGCGTCGAGCACCGCCGCGTCCATCGCCTCACGCCGGTAGTGCCAGGTGGTGAGCGGCACCCCCCGGGCCCCGAGCATGTTGGTCTTGTGGTCCACGACCAGATAGCCGTCACCTGCCCGGAGCACGAGGTCGATCGCCCCGACCAGGTAGCCGCGCAGCTCCGGGTCGCCGAGGCTCTCGACCCGGGCGGCGTAGGGAAGAACGGGGTCCCCCTCCCTCAGGTGCTCTCGAAGCAGGTCGGCGAGCGCGCCCAGACGCGGGGCGACCGCACCGGGCTCGTCCCCGCCACCCAGCGGCAGCTCGAAGTCCATCTCGACGAGCTGCTCGGTGGCGTCGGTGAGCCGCAGGTCGTGGGCCAGCGGCCCCAGCGGCGTCTGCACCGCCGGGACCAGGGCAGCGCCGAGCTGCGCGGCGGTGACCCCGCCGTCGCGGTGCTGCAGCCGGGCCGCCGCCGCCCGGATCAGCTCGGCCTCGAGACCGGGCAAGGTCAGGTCCGCGTCCTCGAGCACCTCGTGGACCAGCGTCCCGAACGCGGCGCCGCCGGGCAGCTCGGCCATCGGGGACGGGGGGGCACCCGCGTCCGGCTCCTCGGGCAGCGTCATGAAGGCAGCGGGCTCGTCCTCGGTCACCTCGACATCCGGCTCCGAGCTAACCCCAGGGTGCTCGTGCGCCTCGCGGGTCAGCGCCGTGTAAGACGTGCGCCGCCACTGCAGGTCGAGGCTCCGCGCGAGGGTCGCCAGCTCGAGCCCGCCAGCGACCGGGACCACGATCGACGGCGTGGTCCTGCCTCCCGGGACTGAGGCGGCGGCGGGGACCGCCGTGTCGCCGACGAGCTCGACCTCGAACCCCAGGGCGCTGAACCGGGCGATCGCGTCCTCGTCGCTCGGCAGCGGCACGGTGACCGGCAGCGCCCGCGGGTCGGCGCCGAGCAGCAGGCGGTGCAACGGGGCCCGTTCGGTGTTCTTGCCCCCCTGCCACCACAGCAGCAGCTGGCTCGCCGCCCGGGTCACCGCGACATACAGCAGCCGCAGCTCCTCGCCTGCATCGTCGGCGCTCTGCGCGGCGCACGCGGCGTCGTATCCGGGGTCGCCCTTGCCGCCCACGAACAGGGTCCGACCCTGGTCCTGGTCGTGACCGCGGGGCAGCTGCTCGCGCGTACCGAAGGCGCTGACGTCCCAGCCGTACGGGACGAGCACCACCGGCCACTCGAGCCCTTTGCTCGCGTGCACGGTCATGACCGTGACCGCCGGAGCCTCGGTGTCCAGCCGCCGGGCGCGCTCCAGGTCGCTCGCGTCCGTGGCCGCGCGCTCGATGCGCTCCCGCAGCCAGGACAGCAGCCCGACCAGGCCGAGCGAGCGCTCGGCGTGCAGCACCTCGGCGAGGTGTCGCAGGTCGGTGAGCAGCCGGTCGCCGCCGACCTGGCCGAGCAGGCGGGCCATCACCTGACGCTCTCCGGTGACCTGGCCGAACAGGGCCGCGACACCGCCGGCGCCCAGGGCCTCGCCCCAGGCACGCAGCTGCTCGGACAGCGTGTCGGTGGCCTGCTCCCCCGCCAGGCCGTCGAGCTGTTCGCCGGTGCCGCCGATCCAGGCCGACAGGACCAGCCGCCGGACGACCCCGCTGCGGTGCGGCTGCTCGACCGCCTCCAGCAGCAGCAGCCACAGGTGCGCCGCGGGCTGACGAAACACGCTGTCCAGCACGCTCACGACCGACTCGACCCCCGCCGCGGTCAGCGCGTCCTCGACGAGCTGGGCCTGGACCCGGGTGCGGACGAGCACGGCGAGGTCGCGCGGCCCGAGCGGACGGGTGCCGCCCCCGCCAACACGCTGAGGGCCGGCCTCGAGCTGCGTGCCGGCTGCCAGCAGTCTCACGACCTGCGCGGCGACGTCCCCCGCCACCCTGGGCCGGGCGACCCCGACCAGAGTGGGCTTGCTCCCGGTGCGGGGCACCACGCGCAGACGCACCGCAACCGGCTCCGGGTGCAACCGGCTCGTCGACCGCGCGGCAACGACCGGGCCGACCCGGATGCCGTCGGCACCGAGCGCGGCGCCCCGAAAGAGCGTGGCCAGCCCGGCGAGCACCCCGGGGTCGCTCCGGTGGTTGGTCATGAGCCCGGCCTGCTGACCGGCGTGCTCTCGTGCGGACAGGTAGGCCCCGACGTCGGCACCCCGAAAGCCGTAGATCGCCTGCTTCGGGTCACCGATCAGGACCAGGGGGCGCACCCCGTCGAAGGCGCGTCGCAGGACCTCCCACTGAACGGGGTCCGTGTCCTGGAACTCGTCCACGAGCACGACCCGGTAGCGGTCCGACAGGCGCTTGCAGGCGACCGGGCCGGTCACCGGGTCGGTCATCGCCTCTCGCACCCGGCGGAGCAGGTCGTCGTAGCCGAGCACGCGCTGCTCGTCGACCCGACGGCCCAGCTCGACGCGGACGGCCTGGGCGAAGCCGGCCCGTGTCCCGCCCTGGTCGGTGGCCTCACGCCCGACCGGGTCGGGCAGCAGGCGGGCCTCGCGATCGCCGACCGCGGCCTGCGCCACCGCACGCGCCTGGTCGTGCGTGACGCTCGGTGCAGGGGCGCCAGGCTGGGCCCACTTGCGCAGGTAGAGATCGTCGGCGACCTCGTCGGTCAGCTCGGTGACGTCGGTGACCAGGTGCGACGCGCCATCGTCCGGCCCGGCCGTGCCGAGCCCATGGAGCACCTGCAGGCAGAACTCGTGCACGGTGGCGACCGTTGCGGTGTCGAACGCCGCGAGCGCGGTCATGAGCCGGTCGATCCGCTCGTCGACGTCGATGGCCGAGCCCTGGGCGAGCAGCGCGCACACGGTGTCGGAGGAGGCTCGCGCCCGGGCGGGGTCACCAAGAGCGAGCCGCACCGCGAGCATCCGTTCGCGGACCCGGGTGCGCAGCTCGGTCGTGGCGCCGCGGCCGAAGGTGACCACGAGCAGCTCGTCGACGCGCGCGCGGCCCTCGGCGACGTACCGGGTCACCAGGCCGGCGATCGTGTAGGTCTTCCCGGTCCCCGCACTGGCCTCGAGCACGGTCGTCCCGGTCGGCAGCGGAGCAGCGAGGTCGAACGCGGTCATGCCTTCGTCAACGTTCGTCCGTGGTGCTTCAGCAACGGTTCCCAGACCAAGCGGGCCAGTCGGCCGAACGAGGTCGGCGCCCCCGCAGATGCCCGGCCCGACGACACGGCGGCCGAGCCAGGTTCGGGCAGCGGGCACTCCCACGCCCAGATCGTCGAGAACGGGACGACGCCGCCCAGCACCTGCTGCCAGTCCTCGTCGCGGTCGTCGCCGTCGCGTCCCCAGGACGACCCCCAGGCGCGGTCCGCGTCGTCCTGCGGCAGGTCCGTGGAGCAGAGGGCGAAGGCGCGCCCGGCATCGGCCGGCAGCGGCACCGGCGTACGAAGCGCAAGGTCGCGGACCGCGACCAGGTCCCCGAGCAGACCGCGGGCGGCCTCCGGGTCGGGGGCGGTGAGGGTATGGACAGCGCACATCCTGCCGGTGCCCTGGTCTTTGCCGACGATGACCGACCGCCGCTCGGGCGCAGGATCGTCGGCGGTCAGGGCGAGCAGGTCCACCCAGGCCCGGAGCAGCTGTCTGGCGGCGACCCGGGAGAACGTCACGGTCAGCACGGTCGCACCGACCACGCCGCCGACCGTGCCCTGAACCCGACGGCCGTCGGGCAGGACGGCAGACACGGGCTGCGAGGTGCGCGCTTGCGTCCGGTAGGGCTCGGCGGCGCTCGCGATCGCTCTGATCATCGGCTTCACCGCAGCGATCACCCCGTCGCCCAGGGAGTACGGGGGCAGCTCGCCTCGGCGACGCTCCACTGCGGCCTGCCTCGGGCCGGTCCCGCCCGTCTCGGCGGCGAGCAGCCGCTCGGCGATCTTCCACCGCTGCAGACCGTCCAGCGTGATCGGCAGCGTCTCCGCCGGGTCGAGCACGTCGGACGGAGACCACACCCCGAGCCGTTGACGCAGAAACCCCTTGCCCGGGTGCACGAGCAGGGCGCGAAGACGCTCGAGGTCGATGTCACCCGCCTCGTCCACGTGCGGAGGCAGCGGTGCCGACAGCAGCGCAGGCTGCGGCCGCTGCCCGCCGGCGGCCGCCCTCGCGCCGTCGAACCCGGCCGGGTCGAAGGAGAACACCTCACCGTCGACCAGGGCCCCTCGGCGGAACGACGGCGAACCGAACGGCTGCAACGGATGCCGGGTGAGCGCCGCCTGACCGAACGGGACCCCGCCCTCGGTCACCCCGAGCAGGTCGATCGCGTCCAGCAGCTCACCGATCGGCACGGCCGGCGGCAGCGGCGCCCCGGTGCGCACGTGAGCGCCGTCGTAGGTCACCACGAGGTGGTCCGTCGCCGACAGCACGGCGTCCAGCAGCAGCTGTCGGTCCTCGCTGCGCGGGTCCCGCTCACCGATCTGCGGCTCCCGGGCGAGCAGGTCGTCGCCGCCGGGCTCGGTGCGCCGGGGGAACGCCCCGTCGTCCATGCCCAGCAGGCAGACCACCCGGTGCGGGACGGACCGCATCGGCACCAGCGTGCAGACGGTCAGCCCGCCTGTGCGGAACCCGCTCCGACTCGGCCGACCCTCCAGGCGCTCACCGAGCCGCGACTGCAGATCCGTACGAGAGAGCAGGGCGCCGCCCGCCACGGCCGAGCCAACGTCCGCTTCATCGCCCTTCGCGCCGTCGGCCAGGGTCGCCGCATCGTCGGCGGGCGCCGTCTCGGCGACCTCGGCCAGCTCGCGGCGCAGCTGCGCGAGCTGCCAGGCGCCGTCGTGCGGCACGTCGCCCAGGCTGAGCACGGCGGTCTCCAGGGCGGACAGCCAGCCGCTCAGCGGGTGCGGGCCGCGGAGGGTGTCGAAAGCTGCCGCGACCCGGTCGACCAGCTCGGCGAGCCGACCGACCAGCGCCAGGCCGGAGCCTTCGACGGCGTCGAGCGGCAGCACGTCACCGAGCAGGTCCTGCCCCTCCGCCAGCGCGACCCCGCAGAGCAGCCGGTCCAGGCCGGCCTGCCAGGTGCCCTGGTCGATCTCCAAGGGCAGTCGCCAGGCTCGCCGATGCACCGGGTCGAGCCCCCACCGCACCCCCGCGTCGACAACCCAGCCGCGCAGCTGCTCGACGTCGTCGTCGGACAGCCGGCCACGGACCCGGACCGCCGGGCTGCCCAGCAGGTCGAGCACCTGGGCGCTGGTGGCACGACCACCGGCCAGCTCCAGCAGGTCGGACGCGAGCGCGAGCAGCGGGTTGAGCTGGCGCGGCGAACGGTCGGCGACCGTGACCCGCAGCCGCGAGGCGGGATGGCCGGTGGCCTCGAAAGCGGCCGTGACGAGCGGCGCGAACTGCTCGACGTCGGGGCAGAGCACGAGCACGTCGCGTGGCTCCAGGGTCGGGTCGGCGGCCAGCAGCCCGAGCACGACCTCGCGCAGCACCTCGACCTGACGGGCGCGGCCGTGACAGGCGTGCACCTGGATCGTCCCGTCGCGCCGGTCGGCGGCAACCTGCGGGTCGTCGTCTCGCAACGCTCTCTGCAAGGCGCCGAGCAGGGTGGCCGGCGGGGGGCCGGCTTCGACCGGCGTGATGCTGAGCCTCGCTCCCCGCTTGCCGCCCGGACGGGGAGCAGCCAGCTCGCCGAGGCGCACCTGGAGCTGCTGCACGTCCCGGGACAGCGACGCCAGCAGCGGGTGCTGCACGGTGACGGTGAGATCGCGGCGGGTCAGTGCGGCCGGTGCCTCGGCCACTGCCTGCCACAGCGCGGGTCCCGGATGGTGCAGCCAGAGGTGCACCTCGCGCCGCGTGGCCAGCGCCGAGAGGACCTGCAGCCGGGCGGCGGGCAGGCGGCTCGGCCCGTACAGGCTGAACCGGGCCGGCAGGTCCACGTCACCCTCGCGCAGGCGGGCGCAGGTCGGCCCGAGCAGCTCGGTGGGGGACGTCCCGACCCGTTCCCGGAGCGCCCGCCAGAGCCGGGGCTGCCAGGCCAGGTCCGAGGGCGCCTCGGACGAACCGGCAGCCCAGTCGAGCAGCAGCTCGGGCCGCTCGGTGGCATAGCCGCCGAACAGGCCGGCGAGACGGCGGGCGGTGCGATAGGGCGAGGTGCGCCCGCCGGAGAGGTGGTGGCGCAAGGTGACCGACCAGGTCTCGTCCGGGAGCGCGTTCAGGACCTGGAGCAGCGGCCACACGACCGTCTCGGGACGCCACGCCTCGACCGCCGCGGCGTGCTCCTGGCTGATCGCGGCGACCGCGTCGTCGAGCAGCTGCCCGGGTCGTCGGAAGTCGATCCCGGCGGCGATCCCGTCCCCGTGGACGGCACCGAGGTGGTGCGAGAGCCGCTGGGAGATCCAACGTTCCACCCCTTTGGCCGGCACCGCGACGACCTCGCGCGCCAGCACCGGACCGGGCACGCGGGTCAGCTCCTCGGCGAGGGCGGCGACCAGCGCGTCCGGGGACGGGCTGATGTGCAGGTGCAGCATCCGCCGAACCTAGATGAGCCCACCGACAACCCGAGATCTGCGACCGCGTCCAGCCGTGCGACGTGCGTCGGCGACCCCCTCCAGGACGTCGGACGCAGCATCCAGGTGCGGCGGGCCGATCAGCACGGCCGTCCGGCCTCGGGGATATTTGCCGCCCGCACCGGGCCCAGTTGACCAACCCACCCGGCCCCCCCACCCCCGCCGCAGCAGCGGCCGGACCAGCTACACGTGCACCGCCCCCCCCCCCCCCCGCAGGGGC
>JBBSTI010000008.1:0-41537 GCA_038236005.1 Mycobacteriales bacterium
CCCCGAGGGCAGCCCTGACGGCCTGCCCGAGGAACCTGTGGGTCCCCCGCTCCCGCCCTCAAGGTCAAGGGCATGCCGTCCGGGGGCGGGACTCGGCGTTCCGGCGGCATGTATGTCGAACTGGTGACAGAACTGTGCCATGCCCTGGCGCCGGGTGCGACGCCGGCAGCATCAATACACCTGGGGGGTGTTGTGCCAAACCGAGAAACATGGCCCCTGACCAGGCAGTACGTTGATCAGTATGGCGTACGACACGCTCTCTATCGAGAGTCTCGCAGAGGCACCGAGCAGCGCTGCGTCGTCACGAACGGACGAGCCGGGCGATCCGGCGCGCCTGGCGTCAGGTCACCGCCAGGGGTGCTTTCCACCTCGCGATCCTCTTCCTGGGGGCGTCCCGGCTCGCCCAGCGGCAGACCGGACCAGCGTCACCTCAACAACGTCAGGTCGAGCGCGAGGCCGACCGCGGCAGCCGGGCCCAGCAGCAGCGAGACCGGACCGGCGACACAGGCTGCGGCGCGTGCGTACGGGCGGGGAGCGACGGTGGGTGTGCCCGCCACGCCGCGTCGGTCGAAGACCGGCGCCAGCCAGCGCAGGTAGTAGAACAGCGATGCGACGGTGTTGACCGCCGCCACGACGACGAGCCAGCCGAAACCGGCGTCCCAGGCCGCCATGAAGACCGCCAGCTTGCCGACGAAGACCGCGGTCGGCGGGGTCCCGACGAGCCCGAGCAGGGTCAGCAGCAGCACGCCGGCCAGCAGCGGCCGGCGGAAGGCCAGGCCGCGGTAGGACGCCAGCGTGCTCAGCTGCGGCAGCGCGGCCGTGACGGCGAAGGCGCCGAGGTTGGTGACCGCGTAGGCCGCCAGGTAGAAGCCGAGCGCGGGCAGGGACAGCTCGGAGCGGCCGACCGCGGCGACCGCCATGAGCAGATAGCCGGCCTGGCTGACCGTGGACCAGCCGAGCAGCCTGCGTGGGTCGTCCTGGCCGAACGCGGCGAGGTTGCCGAGCGTCATCGTGACGGCGGCCAGCACCGCGATCAGCAGCGGGCCGTCCACCACGTCCTGGGGGATGGCCGCGACGAGCCGGTAGGCGGCCAGGATGCCACCGACCTTGGGCAGCGTGGTGAGCAGGGCGGCGGCGTACGGGCTGGCGCCCTGACTGGCGTCCGGCACCCAGAAGTGGCCGGGGACCGCGCCGGCCTTGAACATCATCCCGGCGAGCACCGCGACCAGGCCGACCGCGACCGGGGCGACGGGACTCCCGGGCAGCCCTGAGGCAAGGTCGGCGTAGGTGGTGCCGCCGGCCACGCCGAACAGCAGCGTGACACCCAGCAGCATCGTGACGCCGAGGAACGCGCCGAGCAGGTAGGCCTTCAGCGCGGCCTCGGTCGCCCGCGGTGCGCGGGTCAGCCCGATCAGGCCGTACAGCGGGACCGAGGCGAGCAGGTAGGCGACGGCCAGCAGCGACAGGTCGCTGGCGCCGGCGAGCACGATGCTGCCGAGGGAGACGAGCAGCGTGAGGACGTACGCCTCGCTCTCCCTCGGTGAGGCGTGCAGCTCGTCGCTGCCGAGCAGCAGCAGGAGCAGCGCGGCCGCCGGGACGACCAGACGGGCGATCGTGGTCGGTCCGTCCAGGGCGTACGTGTCGGCGTACACCAGCCGGGGGTTGGTGGTGAGGAGCCCGTAGGCGGTGAGCCCGAGCGAGGCCAGCAGCACGGTCGCGGTGACCAGCCGGCCGACCCACTGCCGTCCACGGGGCAGGAAGCTGCCGAGCAGCAGCACGACGACCGCACCGAGCAGCAGGACCAGCTCGGGCAGCAGGGCCAGCGGTTCTTTGGTCATGCCGTCCAGCAACCCGTTCTCGGACGTGCGTTCACGGGCCGACCAGCGACACGACGGTCCGGGCGGCCGGTTCGATCACGTCCAGCAGGAAGCGCGGGGCCACGCCGATCGCGACCGAGAGCAGCAGCAGCGGCGCGACGGCGACCGCCTCGTGCACCCGCAGGTCCGTGACGCGCGCGGTGTCAGGTCCGGGATCGCCGAGCATCAGCCGGTTGAGCGCCCACAGGAACAGCGCCGCAGTCACCAGCAGCCCGAGCAGCGCGATCACGACCGCGACCGGGGCGACCGGGAGCGAGCCGACGAAGATCTGGAACTCGGCGACGAACCCGCTGGCGCCCGGCAGCCCGAGCGAGGCGAACGCGCCCACGGCGAACAGCAGCGCGACCCGCGGTGCCCGCTGGGCGAGGCCGCCGAAGCGGGCCAGGTCGTAGGTGCCGGCCCGGTCCAGCAGCACCCCGGCGAGCAGGAACAGCGCGCCGGTGATCAGCCCGTGGCTGACCATCTGGGTCACCGCTCCGGAGACCGCGATCGACCGGGCCTCCGGGTCGCCGGCGAGCGCGGCCGCACCGACGGCGAGCAGCACGTAGCCCATGTGGTTGACCGAGGTGTAGGCGATCATCCGCTTGAGGTCGGTCTGGGCGAGCGCGACCAGCGCGCCGTAGAGCACGCTCACCACCCCGACGACCAGGAACACCACGGCGTACGTCCGCATCGGGCCCGGCAGGGTCGGCAGGGCGATGCGGACGAAGCCGTAGGTCCCGAGCTTGAGCAGCACCCCGGCGAGCACGGCCGAGCCCTCCGACGGGGCGTCGGTGTGCGCCGGCGGCAGCCAGGTGTGGAACGGCACCGTCGGGGTCTTGACCGCCAGCCCGACGCTGACCGCCAGCAGGACCAGCCCGCCGGCCAGCGGCGACAGCTGCGGCGGGTTCCGAGCCAGCTCGACCAGGTCGAAGGTGTGCGGGTCGGAACCGAGATAGAGCCCGATGAAGCCGACCAGCAGCGCCAGCGAGCCGACGAACGTGTAGAGGAAGAACTTCAGCGCCGAGCGGGCCGCGTTCCCGTGGCCCCAGCCGGCGATCACGAAGTACATGCCGACGATCGACAGGTCGAAGAAGACGAAGAACAGCACCAGGTCCAGGCTCACGAACACGCCCAGGCAGGCGGTCTCCAGGAACAGCATGATCGCGGCGAAGGACCGCGGCCGGTCGGTGCGCCGCCAGCCGTAGAGCGCGCAGGCCAGGAAGATGCCGGCGGTCAGGCCGATCAGCGGGAGCGACAGCCCGTCGACCCCGATGTGGAACCGGCTGTCGATCGTCGGGATCCAGGCGTGGTCCTGCTCGTAGGACATCCCGCCGGTCACCCCGCCCGTGCGCCGGGCGCCGAGATAGAGCGCGAGCGCGAAGGCCAGCTCGAGACCGGTCACCGCCACGAAGACGTGCCTGGCGACGCGTTCGGGAGCGGCCAGGGCGAGCAAGGCCCCGGCGAGCGGGACGAGCAGCAGGACGACGAGCATCAGCGGACCACCAGCAGCAGGACGACAGCGAGGACAAGGACGACAGCGGACTGGGCGAGGTAGGTGTGCAGCTGACCGGTCTGCGGTCGACGTGCCAGCACGGCCAGGCGCTGGGTGCCGACGACGACCGCGGTGACCAGACCGTCGACGCCTCGCTCGTCCAGCCGGCGCGACAGCCGGGCCAGGCCCTGCGTCACCGGCGCGGACGCGCGGACCACCCCGTCGACGACCCGGTCGTCGAAGACTGCCAGCGCCTCGGACAGTCGAAGGCTGGGGTGCACCACCACGGCGTGCACGGCCTGTTCCAGGTGCAGCCAGTCGCGCAGCACGTTGCCGACCAGCCCGGTGGCCCGGCCGAGCTGCTCAGCGCGGGGAAAGACCACCGCGGCGACGAGCAGGGCCATCACCCCGGCGATCGCCAGCCCGATCGTCGAGGGGCTCTCGACGGTGCCGGGCAGCAGCCTGTCGGCCAGCGGCGGGAGCGCGAGCAACCCACCGACCGCGGCCACCACCGCGAGCGGGACGAGCGGGGCCCAGGCCAGCAGGGGCATCCGCACACCCTGTTCGGCGGTGGGTCGCAGCACGATCGCCACCGCACGAGCGGCGTAGGCGGCGGCCAGGACCGCGGCCAACGTCCCGACGAGGTAGAGCGCCAGGGACCGCTGCTCGGCCGCGACCAGGACGGCGTCCTTGGTCGTCCACAGTGACAGCGGCGGCAGCCCGGCCAGCGCGAGGCCGGCCACCACGAACAGGGTGCCGAGCACGGGCGTACGCCGGGCCGCGCCCCGTAGCTCTGCCAGGTCGCGGGTGCCGAGCACGGTCAGCCACGCTCCGGCAGCCAGGAACAGCGTGCTCTTGACGAACGCGTGCGCCACCAGGTGGACGGTCCCGCCGTCGACGCTGCCGACCCCGGCGGCGAGGACGACGAACCCGAGCTGGCTGGCGGTCGAGGCCGCCAGCAGCAGCTTCAGGTCGGTCTGCACGACGGCGATCAGCCCCAGCAGGACGGCGGTGCTGACCCCCACCCAGGCGACCACGTCGGAGCCCCAGCCGGAGGCCACCAGCAGCGGCTCGACCCGCAGCAGCAGGTAACCGCCCATCGCGACCATCGCGGCGGAGTGCAGCAGCGCGCTGACCGAGCTGGGGCCGTCCATCGCCCGGCGCAGCCAGAACGAGAACGGCAGCTGTGCGGCCTTGCCGAGCGCCGCAGCGATCAGACCGACGGTGGCCAGGTGCAGCGGCCAGCCGGTCAGGGAGGGCAGCGCTGCCAGGTCGAGGGTGCCGGTGCCGGCGTAGAGAGCGCCGGCAGCCGCGTAGAGCCCGAGGTCGGCGGCCCGGGTCGTGAGGAACGCGGTCATGCCCGAGCCGGGTGCGCGCGAACCATGGCCGTGCAGAGCGATCAGGGCGTACGACATGGCGCCCATCAGCTCCCACCCGAGCAGCAGCGGCAGGAGCGACCCGGCGGTGACCGTGAGCACGGCCCCGGCGACGAACAGCGCCATGAGGGCGTAGAAGCTGCGCCGCCGCTGCTCGATCTCGGCGATGCTGGCCAGCAGCACCAGGGCGGAGACCACCAGGACGGTCACCAGCACGAGCCCGGACAACCGGTCCAGGGTGAACGTGAGCGGCAGCCCGGCCAGGAACGGGACGGTCATCCGCTCAGCTCGCTGGCCATGTCGGTCATGTCGACCTGCTGGCTGCGATAGATCAGCGTCTGGACGGCGAAGCCGACCGCCATCTCGATCGTCATCGCGGCGATCACCACCAGCACCAGGACCTGGCCGTCCGGAGCCTGGGCGCTCGTGTAGAACCAGAACGCGGAAGCGGCGATGATCACCCCGTTGAGCATCAGCTCCAGGCCCATCATCAGCATCACGACGCTCTGCTGGGTCAGCGCACCGTAGAGCCCGATCGAGAACAGCGCCGAGGCCAGGAGCAGGAACAGCTGCAGACTCACCCGACACCGCCAGGAACGGGGTCGGAAGCGGGCCCGCGCAGGTCGTCGCCGAGCCGGTCGTAGCGGGTGCGGGCGGCGGCCATGACCGTGACCGTCACGAGCGTGGCGAACATGACGGCGCTGACCGTCATCATCACGAGCATCTTGTCCTCCATCAGCCCGAGCCCGAGCTGCGCCGTCACGTCCGGCGGCGGAGCGGTGTCCCGGGTGGGCCAGGGCACGAGGATCGCGCCGGTGCCCAGGACCAGGAAGGTCCCGACCGCCAGTCCCATCGAGGCGCGCTTGTTGTGGAACATCGACATGGGCATCAGACCGCCCGGGTTCATCATGAACATGATCATGAAGACGGCCATGATTGCCATCTCCATGGTCATCATCAGCACGACGATCAGCCCGAGGTAGTCCAGGTCGAGCAGCAGCATGAGCGCGCCGACGCAGATGAACGACAGCGCCAGAGCGAAGGTGGCGCGGGCCATCGAGTCGACCCGGAACACGGCGAACCCGAAGCCGACGGCAGCCAGGGACAGCACCCAGAACAGCACCGTCACCGGTTCCTCCTCATCCAGCGAAGACGTCTCACAGGACCACCGTCAGGCTCGTGACCAGCAGCTGGACCAGGGTCAGCGGGAGCAGCACGAGCCAACCGATCTCCAGGAGCCGCTCGACCCGGAGCAGCGGCAGCCGGCTGCCGACCCCGACCAGCACGGCCAGGACGGCGGCGGTCTTGACCAGCAGCACCAGCGCCCCGCCCCCGCCCAGGAACAACGGGACGAAGAACGCTGCTCCCGCGGTCAGCAGCGCCCACCGACCGGCGACCACCACGAGCCGGTCCGGGCCGGACAGCTCATCGAGCACTCCCCCACCGAGATCAGCGGCAGCCGGCTGCCCGAGCGGCCCGAGGAAGGCGAACCCGAGCACGCACAGCAGGAAGACCGCCGCAGCGACCGGCATCGTGACGACGTTCCAGATCCCTTGCGCGGCGACGATGTCACCGACCCGCAGGCTGCTGGCCGCGACCGCCGGGGTGGTCAGGGCAAACATCAGCGGCAGCTCGTACGCCAGAGCCTGCGCCAGGAACCGGTAGCCACCGACCAGCGGTCCGAGGGCGTTCGATCCCCACCCGAGCAGCCACAGCGAGGCCCAGACCAGCACGTCCATCGCGTTGAACCAGACGACCCCGACCGGCAGGTCGGCCAGCACGGACCCGCCGACCGGGACCACGGCCAGCATCATCAGCGCGATCACCGGGAGGCTGCCGCCGGCCACCCGCCACAGCAGGGAGTCCGGCGCCACCGTCGTGCGACGGCGCTGGACCAGCAGCCGCGCACCCTCGTGCAGCGGGGCCGACAGGGATCCACCGGCCAACCGGGCCGAGACCCCCGCGGTGGCGACCGCGAGCACGGCCAGTCCCACCGCGAGGGCCGGCAGCAGCACCCAGGTCATCGGCGTCGCCCCCGCGCCCGGCCACGCACCGGTCGCGCCGGCTGCGGCGCGACCGACCCGGAGAACGGGCAGGCGGCCAGCGCCAGCCGCAGCGCGGCGAGCTCCTGCCCGACCAGCATCTCCCCGAGCCCGGCCGGTTCGACCGGCTGCTGCGGCCTGCCCACCGGACCGTCGGGCAGCAGAGCGAGCAGCTCGGCCCACAGGTCCTCACCGGTCAGCGACGGCAGCCCGCGCAGCGACCACCGCAACGCCCGGTCTCGGCCGACCCGCCGGGCGAGGTCGCCCACGTCCTGACCGGCCCGACCAGCCCGGACGGCCGCGGCGTGGCGGCTGCCGGCCAGACTGAGCACCGCGTACGCCCGGTCCAGCCGCTCGGCCCGCTCGTCGAGCCGGTCGGGGCCGACCCCGTCGCACCACGACAACTCGGCGGCCGCGACGACGTCGCCCTGCAGGGTCAGGCGTGCCAGCAGTCCGGCCGGCCAGTGCGGCAGCACCGGGCCCAGCTCGGGCTGCAGCTGCTCGAGCTGCAGCTCGTCGCGGTCGCTGCCGGACCCGGCCATCATCAGACCGCCCGGCATGTCGTCGGTCATCCCACCGTCCGCCTCGATGTCACGTGCGACGGCGTCCTCGCGCTGGGCCTGCAGGTCGGTCAGGCTTTCCCGCGCCACATCCAGCGCCGGCGCCGGGTCCCCGGTCGCCGTCCCCCGGGCCCGCGGTCCCGGCATCTGCGACCAGACCCGGGCGACCCGCTCGGCCAGCCCCGGGGCCGGGCGACCACAGACCAGCAGCACGTCCGCGTCCGCCGGGGACACCGCCGGCAGCCACCCGCGGGCAGCGAGCAGGTCCTGCGCAGCCATCCGGGTGCGGCGACCGCCGGGTGCCTCGACGAGCAGCACGTGCGGGCGGGCAGCGGCGTAGGCCAGAAGTCTGGTCGTCAGCTCCACCTGAAGACCCCCTCGCGGCGGGCGTAGAACACCCCGGCCATGACCACCGACAGGAACCCGAACATCTCCACGACCGCCCCGCCGCCGGTCTGCGGGAGCACGACGGCCCACGGATACATGAACAACATCTCGATGTCGAAGGCGAGGAAGACCATCGCCGCGACATACCACCGGGCGTGGTAGCGCGACCAGGCATGCTCGGTCGGGGCCGCCCCGCCTTGCGAAGGCAGCGAACGCACCGGGGTGCGGTGCAGACCGACGACGGCGTGCACGGCGTAGAGGGCGACGACCAGCAGGACACCGAGCCCCAGCAGCAGCACGCCCCCCAGGTAGCCGTTCACGCCCGATCACCCGGTCCGTTCTCCGGGTCGGCAGCTCCGGTCCGTCGTACGCCTGACGCGGCGGCGCTGTCGGCGCGCAGCCATGATCCATAGCCGGCCGGCAAGGAGGTCACGGGTGCTCCTTCAGGGCGGCGGGAAAGGACTACAGGGCTGATGGTCGTACGGCGCTGGCAATACCCTAGGGGGGTGTTCCGTCGGTGGGCTCGGCGGAGGCGCGAGGCGGCGGACGGAAGGGTGAGCCCCCACCACCCAGATCAGCCCCGGCCACCGCGCACGCGCTCCGAACGACGCACCGTCATCGGCCCACACCCCCGGGGTCGACCATGTTCTGGAGCGACGCACCGCGACCGTAGCGGTCCAGCTGGGCCAGGAACAACGAGACCAGCCGGTCGTCCTCGTGCACCGACAGGGCAGCGCTGTGCGGGCTGAGCAGCACGTCCGCCCGGTCCCACAGGGCCGAGCCTGGCGGCAGCGGCTCGGGGTCGGCGACGTCCAGCGCAGCGCCGGCAAGATGCCCGGCGTCCAGGGCGGCGACCAGCGCGGTGCTGTCCAGCACGGTCCCCCGACCCACGTTCACGACGATCGCACCGTCCGGCAGGGTCGAGAGCACCTCGGCGCCGACCATCCCGTCGGTCGCCGGGCCGCCCGGCAGGGTGATCACGAGCAGGTCGGCGTCGCGAGCCAGCCGCAGGACGTCCTCAGGCGGGTGCACGGCGAGCACCCCGTCCGGCGCGGGCCTGGACAGGTCGTGCCGCACCCCCGTGACCTGCACGCCACAGGCGGCCAGCAGCTGTGCGGTCCGCGAGCCGACGGCGCCGAGGCCGAGCACGAGGGCGCGCAGGTCGGTCAGCTCACGGTGCGGCCGCCGGGCAGGCCAGGTGCGCGTGGCGGAGTCGGCGAGCAGCCGGGGCACCCCGCGGGTGTGGTGCAGCACCCCGGCGAGCACGAACTCTGCCAGGCCCTGCCCGTGCACCCCCGCGCCGGTCGTGACGACGAGCTCTCTCAGGTCGCCGGCCTCCCGCACCGTCCCGGCGGCGCCGGCTGCGGTGGCCTGCACCCAGCGCAGCGACGGGCAGGCGGCCAGTGCCCGCAGCCCGTCGGCGCTGTCGGCCGGGATCCCGAACGCGACCTCGGCGTCGCCGACCAGGTCGGCGAGACCGTCCGGGACCTGGCCGCGACCTGCATGGTCTGCGACCCAGCGCTGCTCGCCGAACAGCTCGGGGGCCGTACGCACCCCCGGGATCTCCGCCCGGAGCCGGTCGAGCGCCGCGTCGGTGAACGCCGCTGTGACAGCGACGACCGTCACGAGCCGGCCTTCGCGTGCGCAACCATCCGGTCGGCTGCACGGGCGGCCAGCGACATGATGGTCAGCGCCGGATTGGCCGACCCCTGGGTCGGCAGGACGCTGCCGTCGGTGACGTAGAGCCCCGGGACGCCGTGCACCCGGTGGTCGGCGTCGACGACGCCGTCCTCGGGCCGGTGAGCCATCCGGGCGCCCCCGACCAGGTGCGCGTTCCGGGTGATCGTCATGAGCTCCTCCGCGCCGGCCGCCCGCAGCACGTCCTCCATCGTCGACTGCGCCGCCGCCAGCAACGCCTTGTCGTTCTCGCTCTGGCTGTAGGCGAAGTGCGCGACCGGCAGCCCGTGCCGGTCGACCGTGTCCGACAGGGTGACCCGGTTGTCCGGGTGCGGCAGGAACTCGCACAGCGCGCCCAGCACCCCCCAGTGGATGTAGTCCCGCAGGTATTCGCGCAGCACCTCGCCCCAGTGCCCCTGCGCGGTCACGTGCTCGGCCCAGGCGATCGGCAGCGGGCTCGTGGTCTGGATCGAATAGCCCCGGGCGTACGTCTTGCTGGGGTCGGTCTCGTAGAACTGCTCGGTGCTGGCCTCCGGCACGGTCCCCTTGTGCATCCGTACCTCGGCGGCGAACCGGCCGGCGGTCTGCGGCGCGCCTTGCACCATGAGGTTGCGACCGAGCTGGTCGTGGTCGTTGCCCAGCCCGTGCGGGTGGCGGTCGGTCGCCGACAGCAGCAGCAGCCGGGGCGTCTCGATGCTGTAGCCGGCCACCGCGACGGCCTTGGCACGCTGGCGGTGCTCGACCCCGTCGCGCAGGTACGACACCCCGTTCGCGGCCCCGGTCCGCTCGTCGGTGAGCACCTGCGTGACGTGGCAGTGCCCTCGGATCTCGGCGCCCCGGGCCAGCGCGTCCGGCACGTGGGTGATGAGCGGGCTGGCCTTGGCGTTGACCTTGCAGCCCTGCTGGCAGAACCCCCGGTAGATGCAGTGCGGCCGGTTGCCGAACCGGCCGTTGGTGATCGCGACCGGCCCGATCCGGGTCTCGATCCCCGCCGCGCGGGCGCCGCGCAGGAACACGTCGCCGTTGCCTCCGACCGGGTGCGGTCGCTGCGGATAGCCGTGCGGCCTGCCCCACGGCCAGTCCTGACCCGCGACCGGTAGCTCGGCCTCGATCGCGGCGTAGTAGGGCTCGAGGTCGTCGTACGCGATCGGCCAGTCGACCCCGACCCCGTCGAGGGTGTGGGTACGAAAGTCCGACGGGTGCAGGCGTGGGACGTAACCGGCGTAGTGGATCATGGAGCCGCCCACGCCACGACCGCTGTTGTTGCTCCCGAGCGGCACCGGGTTCGCCCCGCCGATCACCCGCGGCTCGGTCCAGTAGAGGGTGTGCGCGCCACGTTCGTCGCTGACCCAGTCGGCGTCCGGGTCCCAGAACGGCCCGGCCTCCAGCACGACGATCTTCCAGCCGGCCCGGGACAGCCGTTGAGCGAGCACGCCACCACCGGCGCCCGCCCCGACGATCACCAGGTCGACCTCGTCGGTGTCGTCGAAGCGGCGCATGTCTGCGCGCAGCTGGTGGTTCGTGCGGTCACCGTTGTTCGGGAGCAGCCAGGCCGACTCGTTGCGCGCCCGGACGTCCCGGTCGCTGAACAGGCCCATCAGTCCCCCTCGACCAGGGCGGTGCGGCGCGCGTGCGCCCGCTCGATCCGCCGGGCGTGCGCGACCGGGTCCGTCTCGTCGTGGTCACGAACCTCCCACCGTTCGCGGGCGTCGATCCCGGGGTTGCTGTAGCCGCGCGGGTAGGCCGGGCCACCGAACCCGATCTCGTTCCAGGCCCACGGGTGGCCGTAGAACGCGGTGCAGCCGTAGCGCGTCCAGAGGCTCCAGACGTGCTTGGCCGGCAGGCCGTGCCACTGCCCGCCGTCCTGCCCGGCCTGGTCGACCACCGCGATCAGCCGAGCCTGCTGCGTCGGGGTCAGCTCGGTGAACAGCGAGCCGTGGGCCGACCGGGCGTCCTCGTCCAGGGCGGCGAAGCTCTGTCGGAAGGCGTCCGGATCCGGCGGCATGTCGTCGTAGCGCCACCCGTCGGTCTCGTCGACGGCGAGCCGTGCGTCGACCAGCGCCACCACCGGGACCCGCGGCTCGGCGTCCTGGGCGAGCAGCAGGTCGAACAGCGGCCGGGCGACGGCATCCTCGGCCAAGGTGAAGAACGACAGGTCGGTCGTGGGCGCGAGCCGTGCCAGCACGACCCCGGCCGTGACGTCGTCCCACCGGTCGACCTGGGCCTGGACGTCGAACCCCGGGAAGCGGCCACGTCCCTGCGGGGTGACGGCCCGCTGAGACGGGCTGCGCCAGCTCACGCCTCGCCCTCCCGGCGCAGGAGCGAGGCCAACAGGCCCATGCCTCCCACCAGCGAGGCCAGCAGCGGCGCGACGATCGGCGGCCCCATCTCCAGGTTGTAACGCGCGTTGCTCCAACCACCCGGCTTCTGGGCGACCCCGCGGGCGTGCAGGTAGGTGCCCTGCAGCCCGTTCGCCACGATGATCGCGCTGGACAGCGGGAGGACGGTGTGTGCGGCTCGGCGGCTGAACACGGCGGCGATCCCGGCCGGGACGGCGGTCGGCAGCACGAAGATCGGCCACCACATCGTCTTGTTGCCGAAGCTCGCCGAGTCGTGCTCGAGGTAGACCTCGGCGGTCGTGATCGCCGCACCCACCGCGGTCAGACCGGCAAGCATCCGCTCGAACCGACCTGTACGGACGTTCTTCACCAGCTTGGGCAGCAGTCGCATGAGCCACTCGTGCCCACCGCACGCCAACGCACCCCACCGAGGTGCGACGGGAGAAGCTGGTCTGAGCTCGGCCAGCCGCGCCGTCCGGGGCAGCCGGGTCAGCGGGGCTCGCGTCGCCCCAGGAACACGGCGGCCAGCGACAGCAGCACGATCGCGGCACCAGTCAGCAGGTCGTTGCGCTCGGCCCCGATCAGGGCTGGATAACCGGAGTAACCGAGCACGATCGGCAGCAGCATGAGGAGCAGCCCGAGGACGAGCAACAGGCGTCGGGCGTGCTGCCCCAGGTCGGGGGCGACGGCAGCAAAGCCGCCGACGATGAGCACCGACGCGCCCGTCACGAGGTCGACCACGACGGCCCGGACGTCGGGATAGCGGGTGGGGTGATGCAGGACTGCCGGCGCGGCCAGCAACCACAGCCCCACCGCGGCGATCAGGCCGCTCACCGCTCGTGCCGACACAGGGTCGGGGTCACCGGGCCGTCTGACCATCACCGCTCCCTCGTACGCCCTCGCTCGTGCCTCGTCCAACCAGTACCGGCGGGATGCCCGCACCGGTGTCAGCGACACCCCGAAGCGAGGTGCGGCTGCACAGGCAGACTGATCCTTGAGAAACGTCGAGGCGACCAGGGAGGGCTGAAGCCCACCGGCTGGATCCCCGGCACCACCGCCACGAGGAGCCCGGCCATGACGCAGGTCCCCCGTCCGGTCGCGGCCGCGGTCCCGACGGTCGGTGCGGACCTGGACCAGGCGCAACGCCGCACGGTGCGGGTGCTCTCCCTCACCCAGCTGTGCGGCGGCGTGGGCCTGGCGGCCGGCGTCGCCGTCGGAGCGTTGCTGGCCCGCGACCTGCTCGGTGGCGACGCCCTGGCCGGGCTGCCCTCGGCGTTGTCCACCCTGGGCGGGGCGTTGGCGACGCTGCCGCTGGCGCGGCTGATGGGCTCCCGCGGACGACGCCCCGGTCTGGCCGCCGGCTATCTCCTGGGCGCGGTCGGTTGCCTGATCGTGGTCACCGCTGCCGCCACCCGCAGCTTTGCCCTGCTGCTGGTCGGCATGGCGTGCTTCGGGGTCGGCAACACCACCGGGCTGCTGGCCCGCTACGCCGCGGCCGACCTGGCCCCGGCCGAGCAGCGCGGGCGGGCGACCGGCACCGTGCTGTTCGCGACCACGTTCGGCGCGGTCGCGGGCCCGACCCTGCTGGAGCCGATGGGCGCGGTCGCCGAGGCGGTGGACCTGCCGCGGCTGGCCGGGCCGTTCCTGCTCTCGCTCTTCGCGTACGCGGTGGCCGCGACCGTGGTCGCCACCCTGCTGCGTCCCGACCCGCTGCTGCTCGCCCGCGAAGCAGCCATGTCGGTGACGACGAGCCCGACGGTTGTCGTGCAGAGCGACGACGAACCCTCGCCGTGGCGGCTGCTGGTCCGCGGCGACGCCCGTAGCGCCGTGGTCGCGATGGTGGCCGCGCAGCTGGTGATGGTGTCCATGATGACGATGACACCGGTGCACATGGTGGCCCTCGGCTTCACGCTGGGACCGATCGGCGTGGTGATCAGCGCGCACCTGGCCGGGATGTATCTGCTGTCCCCCCTGTCCGGGGTGCTGGTGGACCGGCTCGGCGCGCACGCCACGATCCGGGTCGGAGCCGTCGTGCTGGCGCTGGCCGGCGCCCTCGGCGTGCTGGCGGCGGGCTCCGGGATGGCGCTGCTGACGGCGGCCCTGTTCTTCCTCGGCCTGGGCTGGAGCCTGGCCCTGGTCGCGGCGAGCTCCCTGCTCACCGGCGCGGTGTCGGTGCACCGCCGCGCCGCGATGCAGGGTCGCGCGGACCTGCTGCTGGGTCTCGCGGGCACCGTCGGCGGGGTCGGCTCCGGCCTGGTGCTGGCCCTTGCCGGCTACGCCACCATCGCGCTGGTCGTCGTCGCGGTCGGGCTGGCCGTGCTCGGTGCGGGCCTCGTGACAGGCCCCCGAGCCACGGAAGGCTCCTAGGGCGGGTCTCGCCCAGGTCAAGATCGGTAGCCAGTGCCGCAGTCTCGGTCGCCGGTCTGGACCTGTGGTGCGCGGCCAGGGTCGACGACACGCTGCGCCAGGCGCTCCTGCCCGGGGCGCGGCGCATCGCGCGCACCCACCGGCAGCTCGTCGCCGAGGTGCTCGGCCTGGAACCCGGCTCACCCGAGGCCCGCCTGGCCGCTGACGGTCTGCTGTCGCTGCTGCGCGGCCTTGCCCTCGGTGCGGTGCTGCGACCGCACGGGGACAGCGAGCGCGCGGCGCTCACCGCGCGGCTGGCCTCGTTCGACGCAACGCCATCCCCCTTGCCCGACAGGACGGTGCGCGGCGCCGCGCCGAGAGCCTCGGGCTGACCGTCCGCGCGGAGCGGGTCAGCTGCGCGGCACCACGTCCGGCACGAAGTGCTGCTCGTCGATCGGCGGTCGCTGATAGTCGCCCTCGGCCTCGGGCCGCGGCGGCAGCGTGATCGGCTCCGGCGTGAGGTCCTCGTACGGCACCTGCGCCAGCAGGTGGGACATCACGTTGAGCCGGGCCCGCTTCTTGACCTCGGCGTCGACGACCCACCACGGCGCCTCAGGGATGTCGGTCGCCGCGAACATCGCGTCCTTGGCCTTGGAGTAGTCGCTCCAGCGGTTGCGGGACTCCAGATCCATCGGCGACAGCTTCCAGCGCTTGGTGGGATCCTCCAGGCGGGCCTGGAAGCGACGCTCCTGCTCCTCGTCGCTGATCGAGAACCAGTATTTGATCACCTGGATGCCGGCGTCCACCAGGATGCGCTCGAGGTCCGGTGCGGCCTGCAGGAACTGCTCGTACTGCTCGTCGGTCGCGAAACCCATCACGCGTTCGACGCCGGCCCGGTTGTACCAGGAACGGTCGAACAGAACCATCTCCCCGGCGGCGGGCAGGTGGGCGACGTAGCGCTGGAAGTACCACTGCGTGCTCTCGCGCTCGGTCGGTGCGGCGAGCGCGACGACCCGGGCGTGCCGCGGGTTGAGGCTCTCGGTGATGCGCTGGATCGCGCCGCCCTTGCCGGCGGCGTCACGCCCCTCGAAGATCACCACGACCCGCAGGCCTTGCTCGCGGATCCATGCCTGCTGCTTGACCAGCTCGGCCTGGAGCCGCGCAAGCTCCTGCTCGTAGTACTTCTTCCTGACCCGTGCGCCGCTCTGACTGCCCATCGTGACGCCCCCCAGGATGCTGAGCCGCCCACGGTACGGGCGCGGGCTCGCAGCAGGACAGGCACCGCC
This sequence comes from Mycobacteriales bacterium, assembly GCA_038236005.1. Taxonomy (GTDB): domain Bacteria; phylum Actinomycetota; class Actinomycetes; order Mycobacteriales; family SCTD01; genus CANKBT01. The sequence goes on from JBBSTI010000008.1 coordinate 15,365, forward strand.
CACCAGGCTGACGATGCCACCCGGAGCGACGATCTGGTGGCCGCTACGGAAGACGGCGGGCAGTGCCCGTCACCCGCACCCGGTCGTCGTGCGGGTCGACCGTCAGCAGCAGCCTGCTCGGCTGCCCGAGGTCCTCCCCCTGCCGGATCTCGAGCCGGGTCGGCGCGCGAGCGCGGCCGAGCGCGCGCAGGTAGCCACCGAGCGCCAACGCCGCAGCGCCGGTCGCCGGGTCCTCGACCACCCCACCGGGCGGGAACGGGTTGCGCGAGTGCCACAGGTCCGGGCCCTGCGGGTGCACCAGCTGCAGCGTCGTCCAGTCGCGGGCGGCCATCAGCGAATGCAGCCGTGGGAAGTCGTAATCCAGCCGCGCCAGCCGTTCGCGGGTCGCGGTGACCAGGACCAGGTGGCTCGCCCCGGCGTACGCGACGTGCGGCGGCCAGACCGGGTCCAGGTCGTCGGGCGCCCAGTCGAGCGCACCGAGCGCCTCCCGTACGTCGTCGTCCTGGGCTGGTGCGCTGCGGGTCGGCACGCTGGTGAGCGTCGCCGTCGCCAGATCGGTGTCCACCCCGACCTCCCCGGACCGGGTCTGGAACCGCAGTCGCGCCGGGGCGCCCTGCCCCGCCAACGCCACCGCCGCAGCCACGGTCGCGTGCCCGCAGAAGGCCACCTCGGCCCGCGGGCTCCAGTAGCGCGCGGTCCAGGTCGCCGGGTCGTCGCCGGGCTCCAGGAACGCCGTCTCGGAAAACCCGACCTGCGCCGCGATCGCGAGCCGTTCGTCGTCGTCGATCCCCCGCGCGTCCAGCACGACGCCGGCCGGGTTGCCCCCGCCGCCGCCGGAGTCGAAGGCGGCGTAGCGCAGCACCGCCGGTCCGGTCACCCGAGGGCGGTGCCGAACAGGGCGCCCACGCCGTACGTCACCGCGAGACCCAAGGCGCCTCCGAGCACCACCCTGGTCACGGCGCGGGACACCGCGGAGCCGGCGAAGCGTGCACTGATCGTGCCGGTCAGGGTCAGGGCGGCGAGCACGGCGACCACGGTGAGCGGGACCCGTACGGTCGGCGAGCCCAGCACGATCGCGAGGAACGGGAGCAGGGCGCCGATCGTGAAGGCGACGGCGGACGAGGCCGCCGCGGCCCAGGGGTTGCCGCGGTCCTCCGGGTCGACCCCCAGCTCGGCGTCGACGTGGGCGGCGAAGGCGTCGTGCGCGGTGAGCTCGACGGCCACGGCAGCGGCGGTCTCGGCCGAGAGCCCCTTGGAGCGGTAGATCGCGGTCAGCTCGGCCAGCTCCTCCTCAGGCTGCTCGATCAGTTCTTTGCGCTCCTTCGCAAAAAGGGCGTCCTCGGCGTCGCGCTGACTGCTGACCGAGACATATTCCCCGACCGCCATCGACACGGCCCCGGCGACCAGGCCGGCGAGCCCGGTGGTGAACAGGGTGCCGCGGTCCGCGCCTGCGGCGGCCACGCCGACGACCAGGGCGGAGACCGACACGATCCCGTCGTTGGCTCCCAGGACCCCGGCGCGCAGCCAGGTCGCCCGGGCCACGAAACCGGGGGCGTGCGGCTCGCTCGCGTGCAGGGTCGGTGCGCTCATGACCGGAACGGTGCCACGTTTCCTGGAACGGTTCCAGACAGGTCAACCTTCCCTCACACCAGGTCGAACGCGGCCTGCAGCGCCTCGTGCAGGGCCACCTCCTGGTCGGACAGCAGCCAGCCGCACTGCTGGTGCAGCCGGTCAGCCAGGATGCTCGTCACCTGGTCGCACTTCACGGCGCAGCTCTCGTCGAGGCCGTTGAGCGTGCCGACCAGCACCTCGGTGGCGATCCCGTAGATCGTGCGGCGCACCGGCGCCACGGTCACCGTCGACATCCGTCCCACCATCAGGTCACGGGTCAGGACCAGGACGGGGCGCCGCTTGTCGAGCGTGGCCCAGCAGATCACCCGCATCAGTCGAACGGGAGCGGCGTCATTGCCGCAACGCGCGCGATCGACACGGCGTCCGGGTCCGCGAGCGCCCCCGAAGCGATCAGTCGCTGCAGGTCCTCTTCAGCACGCTGGCGTCGCGCGTCGCGCTCCAGCAGGCGGGCGACCAGGTCGGCCCGGCTGCGCGCCCGGCCGGACGCGACGGCCCGATCGGCGTGGGCGACGAGCTCGTCGGGCAGGCGTACGGCGATCTGGGTGCTCATGGCGTGACGGTACCACTTCGGGATGCAAGAATGATTCGCACTTTGCCAGGACTCAGGCGCGCAGCCGTCGTTGCTGGGGGGTCTCGCCGGTGTGCGCGGCGAAGGTGCGCGTGAAAGCGGGCTGGTCGTAGAAACCGGTGGCGTAAGCGACCTCCGACAGCGGCAGCGCTGTCATGGTCAGCAGCTGTCCCGCGTGGTCGAGCCGGGCCCGCAGCACCAGCTGACGGGGGGAGAGCCCGAAGACCTTGCGGACCTGCCGGGTCAGCGCGGCGGCACTCAGCCCCGCCACCTCAGCCAGCTCGGCGACCGACGGCGGGTCGGCAAGGCGGGCCTGGACCAGCCCGACCACCCCGGACATCGCCGTGAGGTCGTCGCTCTCGGGCGCGCGCAGGTCACGAGAGACGCTGACCAGCCCGACCACCTCACCTTCCTCCCGGACCGGCAGCTTGGTCGAGACATACCAGCCGGCCTCGCCCTCGCCGCGGCGGATCAGCTCCAGCTCGTCGCGGATCGGCTTGCCCGTACGCAGCACCCGCGCGTCCTGCTCCTCGTACCGCTGGGCGAGCGCCCCGGCGAACAGGTCGGACGGCCTGCGCCCGAGCACCGAGCGACGGCTGCGCTCCCCCGTACGCCGAAGAAAGGCGTCGTTGACGTGCGTGTAACGGCCTCCGGCGTCCTTGACACAGAACATCGTCGTGGGCAGCTCGTCCATGAGCGCGACCAGCACCCCGGCCAGCGCGTTGTCCAGGCCGGTCACGAAGGGCGTCCGGAAAGTGCAAGACGACGGCCGATACGGAGAGGCAGAGTGCGTCCCATGACCACCACCTTGCCCGACCCCAGCCCTGCTGTGACGGACGCGCTCGTCGACGAGGCGGTGGCGCTCGCGCGCCGGTGGGACGAAGCGACCCGCGGCACCCAGACCCGCGCCGAGCGCCAGAGCTCCGGCCGGCTCGCTGCGCTGGTCAGCGACCCGGCCGGGCTCGAGCTGGCGGTGCGCTTCGTGGACCGGGTCGCGCGCCCGGAGGACCGCGGCGTCGCGGCCCGCGAGCTGGGCGGACTGCTCACCAAGGACGCGAGCAGCTTCCTCGGCCCGATCGACCGCACCCTCATGACGGTCGGTGCAAAGGTCGCCCCGCTGATCCCGGACATCGCGGTCCCGGCGGCCCGGGTGCGGCTGCGCCAGCTGGTCGGTCACCTGGTCGGCGACGCGGAGGGACGCGGGCTCACCAAGGCGCTCGCCCGCACCCGCGCGCAGGGCTTCACGGTCAACGTCAACCTGCTCGGCGAGGCCGTGCTCGGCGAGCAGGAGGCGGCCCGACGCCTGCAGGGCGTGCGCACCCTGATCGCTCGGCCGGACGTCGACTACGTCAGCGTCAAGGCCTCCGCCGTCGCCGCGCAGCTGACCACCTGGGACCACGCGGGCAGCCGCGCCCGCCTGGTCGAGCGGCTCCTGCCGCTGCTGCAGGACGCCCACCGGCACGGGGTGTTCGTCAACCTGGACATGGAGGAGTATCGCGACCTCGACCTCACCGTCTCGGTGTTCTGCGAGCTGCTCGGCCAGCTGCCCGACCTGCACGCCGGGATCGTCCTGCAGGGCTACCTGCCCGACTCCGGCCCGGCGCTCGACACCCTCACCGCCTTCGCGCGCACCCACCCGGCCGGCATCAAGGTGCGGCTGGTCAAGGGCGCGAACCTCGCGATGGAGCGGGTCGAGGCGGCGCTGCACGGCTGGCACCAGGCGCCGTACGGCAGCAAGCCCGAGGTCGACGCCAACTACGTCCGGCTGCTGCGCGACTCCCTGACCCCGGAGCGCACCGAGCACGTCCGGATCGGGGTGGCGAGCCACAACCTGTTCGACGTCGCGTACGCGCACCTGCTCTCCCAGCACCGCGGGGTCGCCGGCGCGCTCGACGTCGAGATGCTGCAGGGCATGGCGCCCGCGCAGGCCCGCGCGGTCAAGGCCGACGTCGGTCGGGTCGTGCTCTACGCCCCCGTGGTGGCGCGCGACGACTTCGACGTCGCGGTCTCCTACCTCGTACGACGCCTGGAGGAGAACGCCGCCCCGGAGAACTTCCTGCACGACCTGTTCGCCGACGGCCTGGATGTGCAGGAGCAGGCCTTCCGCACCTCGGTGCGCGACCACGCCGAGCCCTCGACGGACTCCCGCCGGCTGACGACTCCCGCTACCGGTCCGGTCTTCGAGAACGCTTCCGACAGCGACGCTGCCCTGCCCGAGACCCGCGACTGGGCCGCTGCTGCGCTGCAGGCCGACCCCGGCCCGGTCGAGACCCCGGAGCTCACGGCCGTGGACGAGGTGGACGCGGCTGTGGAGCGTGCTGTGGCAGCGGGTGGTGCCCTCGCCGACCCGGCCGTACGCGCCCGCCTGCTGCACGCCGTCGGTGACCGGCTCGCCGAGATGCGTCCTGAGCTGGTCAGCGTGATGGCCCACGAGGCCGGCAAGACCGTGGCCGAGGCCGACCCGGAGATCAGCGAGGCCATCGACTTTGCGCACTACTACGCTTTCCGGGCGCTGGACGTCGTGCCCGGCGCCGTGGCCTCCCCGGTGCGCTGCACGCTGGTCACCCCGCCCTGGAACTTCCCGGTCGCCATCGCCCTCGGCGGAGCGCTCGCCGCGGTCGCCGCCGGGTCACCCGCGCTGCTCAAGCCGCCGCCGCAGACCCCACGCTGCCTCGAGGTCGTGATGCGTGCGGTGTCTGGCGCCTTGTCCTCGCTGGACCTGCCCGCCGACGTCGTCCAGCTGATCCGGGTGCCCGAGAACGAGGTCGGCAGGCACCTGGTCACCCACCCGCAGATCGACCGGGTGATCCTGACCGGCGCGCTGGAGACCGCGGAGCTGTTTACCTCCTGGCGCGCCGACCTCCCGCTGCTTGCCGAGACGTCCGGCAAGAACGCCCTGGTCGTCACGGCCTCGGCCGACCTCGACCTGGCCGCCGCCGACGTCGTGAAGTCCGCGTTCGGGCACGCCGGCCAGAAGTGCTCGGCCGCGAGCCTGCTGATCCTGGTCGGCTCGGTCGCCACCTCCGACCGGTTCCTGCGCCAGCTCGTCGACGCCGTCCAGTCGCTGGTCGTCGGACCGGGCACCGACCTGGCCACCACGGTCGGACCGCTGGTCGAGGAGCCGGGCGAGAAGCTGCTGCGCGCGCTGACCCGGCTCGACCCCGGCGAGACCTGGCTCGTGCAGCCTGAGCGGTTGGACGACCGCACGTGGACGCCCGGCATCCGCGCCGGCGTCAAGCCCGGCTCGTGGTTCCACCGCACCGAGTGCTTCGGTCCGGTGCTCGGCGTCATGGTCGCGAAAGACCTCGACGAGGCGCTCAGCTTCCAGAACGCCACCGCGTACGGCCTGACCGGCGGGCTCCACAGCCTCCACGAGGGCGAGATCGACCGGTGGATGTCACAGGTCGAGGTCGGCAACGCGTACGTCAACCGCGGCATCACCGGCGCGATCGTCCAGCGACAGAGCTTCGGGGGCTGGAAGGCCTCCGCGGTCGGCCCGGGCGCGAAGGCCGGCGGTCCGCACTACGTCGCGCAGCTGGCCGACTGGGCCGACGGCCCCGAGGTCCCGACCGCCGACCAGGGCTGGCTCGCCTGGGCCCGGGCCGACGACGCCCGCGCCTGGGCCTCCCGCTTCTCGCTCGAGCACGACCTGTCCGGGCTCGGCGTGGAGACCAACGTGTTCCGCTACCGACCGGTCGATCACCTCTGGGTCCGGGTCGCCGCCGACGCTGCTGAGCGCGAGGTGCAGCGGGTGCTGTCCGCCGCCGCGACCGCCGGCGTGCGCGTGACGGTCCGGCGCGACCAGGACCCCGGAGACTTCGAGGCCGAGGTCGCGGCCGGTCGGATCACCGGCCGGGTCCGGGTCGTCGGCACCGTGCCCGGTCTGCGCGAGGCGGCCGCGGGTCACCTCGGGACCGTGACCGTGCTGGACCACCCGGTCGTCGCCAGCGGCGAGCGTGAGCTGCTGACCGTCCTGCGCGAGCAGGCCGTCAGCCGCACGATGCACCGCTACGGCCACCTCCCGCCGGCCCAGCACTGACCGAGCCGACCTGCGCGCTCCGGCCCGCCTATCCGCTCCTGCCCGGCCGGCCTCCCCCGCTCGGCCTCCCCCGCTCGGACCTGTCCTGCTCGGCCCTGTCCTGCTCGGCCCGGCCGGCCTCCCCCGCGCGGCCTGATCGGACAGCCTGGGCTGCCCGAGCAGCGCCCCGACCGGATGCTTGGGCACCCACCTGCCCGGCCAGACGGCGTACAGACCGGTCACAACTGCAGAGATCGGGCCGGGACGGGCCGAGGGGGGTGCCCAAGCATCCAAGCCGAGCCTCCGGCGAGGGGCCACCACCCGACCGCGAGCCGGCCCACCTGATCTCAGGCACCGGCAACGTTCAGGCACGGCCACTACCGCCCGCGGGCAGGTCGTCCTGACCGTTGACAACCGACCGCACCGACCGCACCGACCGCACCGACCGGATGCTTGGGCCCCCACCTGCCCGGCCAGACGGCGTACAGACCGGTCACAACTGCCGAGATCGGGCAGGGACGGGCCGAGGTGGGTGCCCAAGCATCCACGGGCGAGCCTCTGGCGCACCAGGGACGTCAGCGGACGGCCTTCTGTCCCCGTACGGGTGGGCGACCTCGCCGGTCGGGGGTTGTCCACAGGGTCGAGCACCCTGGGCTACGCGAAGCCCTAGCGTCAAAGACCACTTCTTGGGGGGTTCTGGGTGCGGCTGCTGGTGACCGTCGTGCCCGGTCCCGGTGCGTCGTCGGTGGACGTCCGGGTCGAGGTCGACGAGGGCTGCACGGTCGCCGAACTCGACGCGGCGCTGCAGGCGCACCTGCCGCGGCCGCCACACCCCCAGCACACCCAGTGGTCCCAGCGGCCCCAGCACACCCAGCACCCCCAGCGGCCGCCGCACCCAGACTCACCTGCAGCCGGGGGACGTCACCTGCGGCCGGAGCCCCAGCGCTGGTGGCTCGACGGTGAAGGTCTGCGTCCGGACGCCACGTTGACAGAGACCGGAGTGCGGGACGGTTCCGTTCTTCATCGCGGCGCACCCGGTCCCCCGCCGGACGACGGGACGGGCGTGGCCGTGCACGTGGTCGCCGGCCCGGACGCCGGGCTCGTCCTGCCGGTCCCCCCCGACGGGGTGCTCGGTCGCGAGACCGGGCTGTCCGACATGGACGTCTCTCGCCGACACCTGCGGCTGCACCCGGACGGCGCCCTGACAGACGCCGGCTCGACGAACGGGAGCCTGCTCGACGGAAAGGCCCTCCCGACCGACCGGGATCACGACCGGGACCAGGACCAGGACGGGGTCGCGCCGTCCGCGCGCGTGGCGCGGATGCCCGCCGACCTACCCCCGTGCTGGGGCCACGGGATCGTCCAGGTCGGGCAGACGCTGCTCGCGCTGCGGCGCACCGAGGAGCCGGACACGGCCGTACGGGACGACGGCGCCTACAACCGCCCGCCCCGCCTGCCGCCGCCACCGACCCAGGTGGTCGTCAGGCTGCCGAAGCCGCCGGTCGAGCAGGAGGGTCGCAGCCTGCCGGTGATCGCGATCCTGGCCCCGCTGCTGGTCGGCGTCGGGATGGCGTTCGTGCTCGGCCCACGTTTCCTGCTGTTCGCAATCCTGAGCCCGGTGATGCTGATCGGCAACTACGTCAGCGACCGGCGGCGCGGCAAGCGGTCGGCCCGCACCAGGACCGCCGAGCACGAGACAGCCACCGCTGCCGCCATGGCCCGATATCAGCAGGCCTGCGACAACGAGGTCCGGCGAAGGCGGTTGGAGCACCCGGACCCTGGGCTCGTACGCCAGATCGCCCTCGGTCCTCGCGCCCGGCTGTGGGAGCGCAGACGGGAGGACCCCGACGCGCTGGAGGTGTCGCTGGGGCTGGCCGAGCTGCCGCTTCAGGCGCAGCTGGTGCCGCCCGAGGACCAGTACGCCGCACCGACCGCGCCGGCCCGGGCGCGTGACCTACCGGTCGTGCTGCCGCTGCGCGAGGTCGGTGTCCTCGGCCTCGTGGGTGAGCACCACGAGACCAGGGCCCACGCCCGCTGGATCCTGGGTCAGCTGGCCGTGCTGCACAGCCCCCGTGATCTCAGCGTGTGCGTGCTCACCGACTCCTCCGCGGTCCACGACTGGGGCTGGCTACGTTGGCTCCCCCACGCCCGCACGCTCGGGGTCGGCAACGACAGCCGCTCGACCGCCCAGCGCGTCGCCGAGCTCGGCGCGACCCTCACCGAGCGGGCCAGGGCCGAGAAGGGCACGCTCTTGCCGTACGTCGTGGTGGTGCTCGACGGTGCCTGCGCGCTGCGCGAGCTGCCCGGGGTGACAGCCCTGCTGCGGGACGGGCCGGCGGTCGGGATCGTCACGGTCTGCCTGGAGCGCGAGCAGCGTCTGCTGCCCGAGGAGTGCCGCGCCAGCCTGTCGTTGCCCGGTCGCACCCTGCACCGTGCGTTGCACGCGAGCGTGGAGCACATCGCTCCCCAGCCGGTGACGGCCTGCTGGTCCGAGCAGGTCGCGCGCGCGCTCGCCCCCTTGCGCGACGTCACGGCGACCGCCGGCACCTCGCTGCCCTCGAGCGCCCGGCTGCTCGACCTGCTGGGTCTCGAGCCGAGCGCGGAGGGCGTACGCAGGGCCTGGCTGTCGCCGCCCAGCACCCGGGTCGTGCTCGGGGCCGGCTCGGACGGCCCCGTGGTGGTCGACCTTGCCAGCGACGGCCCGCACGGGCTGATCGCCGGCACCACCGGGTCGGGCAAGTCCGAGCTGCTCCAGACCGTCGTCGCCTCGCTCGCGGTCGCGAACCGCCCGGAAACGCTGAACCTGGTGCTGGTCGACTACAAGGGCGGGAGTGCGTTCAAGGACTGCGTACGTCTTCCGCACGTGGTCGGGATGGTGACCGACCTCGACACCCAGCTCGTCGGGCGGGCGCTGACCTCGCTCGGCGCCGAGCTGCGGCGGCGCGAGCACCAGCTGGCCGCAGCCGGGCACAAGGACATCGAGGACCACCTGGCGGCCGGTCAGCAGATGGCGCGCCTGGTGCTGGTGATCGACGAGTTCGCCTCGCTCGCCCGGGAGCTGCCCGAGTTCGTCAGCGGATTGATCAGTATCGCGCAAAGAGGCCGCTCGCTGGGCATCCATCTGCTGCTCGCGACCCAGCGGCCGAGCGGCGCCGTCTCGCCGGAGATCCGCGCCAACACCGACCTGCGGATCGCGCTGCGGGTGACCGACCCGGCGGAGAGCAGCGACGTGCTGGACGCCCCGGATGCGGCGCGGATCGACCGGGGCGCGCCTGGACGCGGCTTCCTCCGGCTCGCGCACGGTTCGTTGGTGCCGTTTCAGGCGGGGCGGGTCGGGGGGAGGCGGCCGGGGTCCACGGGAGGGCGGGTGCCGTACGTCCGCGCCGTCTCCTGGGAGACCCTGGGCTATCCGCTGCCGAGCCGACCGGACGCTCCCGACGCCGAGGAGACCGACCTCGCGGCGCTGGTCGACGCGATCAGGGAAGCCGCCGGGCCGGGCGCCCAGCGCTCCCCGTGGCTGCCCGCGCTGCCGGAGACGCTGCTGATGGACGAGCTCCCCCCCGGGGCGTGGGGGCTGCGGGACGTGCCGGCGAAGCAGACCCAGGAGCCCGTACGGTTCGACCTCGCCACCGCCGGCCACCTGCTCGTGCTGGGCGGCGCGCGCAGCGGGCGCTCACAGCTGCTCCGCACGCTGGTCGGTGCGCTGGTGACCGAGCACGGACCGGACACCCTGCACCTGTATGCGCTGGACTGCGGAAACGGCGCGCTCGCCGTGCTGGAGACGCTCCCCCACCACGGGGCGGTGGTCTCCCGGAGCGAGCCCGAACGGGCGGCAAGGTTGCTGCGACGGTTCGCGGCCGAGCTCACCCGGCGCCAGCACCTGCTCGCTGCCGGCGGGCACGCGGGCCTCGAGGAGCTGCACGAGCCGCCACCGCACCTGGTGCTGCTGATGGACCGCTGGGAGGGGTTCATCAGCACCCTCGGCGAGCTGGACAGCGGGGCGCTCACCGACCTGGTGCTGCTGCTGCTGCGTGAGGGCGCGTCCGTTGGCGTGCACGTCGTGATCACCGGAGACCGCAGCCTCGGGCTCGGGCGGGTCGGCGCGACCACCGAGCACAAGCTGGCGCTGCGGCTGCCCGACCGCGCCGACTACGGGCTGCTGGGCATCGACCACCGGCAGGTCCCGGCCGAGCCGCCGCCCGGACGGGCCTGGGCGGCCGACGGCGGGCTGGCCACGCAGGTGGCGCTGCTCGACCCGGACCCCTCTGGCGCCGCGCAGGCGGCTGCACTGACCCGGCTCGGTCGGTGGCACCCAGCACCACGCCGAGCCCCGTTCCGGGTGGACGTGCTGCCCGCCCAGGTGACGCTCTGCTCGGTGCTCGCGCCGCTGCCGCCGCTGCACGCTCTCGTCGGGGTCGGCGGCGACGAGCTGGCCCCGCTCACCGTGGACCTGTCTCGCACCCCCAGCCTGCTGATCGCCGGTCCCGCCCGGTCCGGGCGCAGCACCGCGCTCGTCGGCATCGCGCAGAGCCTGCTGCTCGGCGGCACCCGACTCGTGCTGGTAGCGCCGAGGGCCTCCGCGCTGTCCCGGCTGCCCGGGGTCCCGTTCACCGGGCTGGACCTCGACGTGCTCCAGGAGCAGCTCGCCGAACCGGGCCCGGTCGTGGTGGTGATCGACGACGCCGAGCAGCTGCGTGACTGCGGGGCCGTTTCCCTGCTGCGGCAGGTCGTGGCCGGCGCGCTGCCCGGGCGGGCGGTCGTGCTGGCCGGCAACGCGAGCGAGGTGGGGGCCGGCTTCACCGGCTGGCAGGTCGATGCGCGCAAGGCCCGGCACGGGCTGCTGCTGTCGCCCCAGGATCCTGCCGACGGAGAGCTGGTGGGCCTGCGTCTGCCGCGCAGCCTGATCGACGGGCCGGTCCTGCCGGGACGTGGGCTGCTGCACCTGGGCGACGGTGCGCTGGTCCCCGTACAGGTGCCGTGCTGAGTTGTCCACAGATCTGGGCTGCCGTCCGGAAAGGGCCCCGGCGCACTTCAGACTCGTCGCAGGCGCCCACCTGACCGGGCCGGCGCACCCTCTGGGAAGGCATCAGACATGGCGAACGTCAACGTCACGTACGGCGACATGAACAGCGCGGCGGACCGGCTCGCGACCGGTCGCACCGACATCGAGGCGCAGCTCAGCGTGCTCGAGCGGCAGATCGAGGGGCTCGTCGCCAGCGGCTACGTGACCGACTCGTCCTCCGGCGCGTTCCTGGACTCCTACCGCGGGTTCACCAACGGCTGCAAGCAGACCATCGAGGGTCTGAACGGCATGGCCGCCTACCTCAAGCACGCCGCGGCGACGTTCGAGCAGGCCGACCAGCAGCTGGCCGCCGCCGCGCGTTAGCCATGGGGCCATCGCTCGGGGTCGGTCGGTCACGCCGTGCGGATCACAGACCGGCCCCGCGGGTGCCCCGTTCGGGTAACGGTGGGCGTGACCGGTTACGGATCGGGGTCCGCGCAGCCGACACTGGAGAACGGTTCTCCAGCGCCACCCGCGAGCAGGTGTCAGGCTCGACCCGTACCGTCAACACCAGGATCCCCCGCACCCCCAGGAGCCCGTCGTGTCTGTGTCCACCCTTCCCGGTCGGTCTCGCTCTCGACGCCATCGCCTGGGTCTCACCCTGACGGCTGCCGTCCTGCCACTGACCCTGGCGGCCTGCGGCTCCACCGCCTCGACGACCGGGTCCGGCGCGGCCAGCGCGCAGAACGTCGCGAGCAGCCCCGGCGACGACATCGGCAAGGCCTACGACAACCTCATGAACGCCAAGAGCGCCACGTTCACGCTCTCGCTCGAGGACAAGGACGGCAACCTCAAGAAGGCCGCCACCCAGGGCAAGGACAGCCTCGGTGGAGCCGGCGCGGACGCGCTGCTCGACGGCAGCGTCTCGATCACGATCGACCCGTCGGGCGACCTGACCCTGGGTCAGGTCTCGAACGCCGACCCGGGCGCGTCGCTGCAGGACTCGATCTCACGCGTCAACCTCGCGATGGCCGTCAAGACCGGCGACAAGGACGTCCTCGGGCTGCGCCTGGTCGACGGCACCCTGTTCGCCCGAGTCGACCTTGGCGCGATCGACGAGATCACCGCAGCCACCGGCAACGACCCGGTCAGCCCGTCGCTGGACGGGGCCGGCCAGTCCCTGCCGCAGCTCGGTCAGGCCATCACCGACCTCAAGGCCGGCACGTGGCTGCGGCTGGATCTCGCCCCGCTCGTCGGCCAGCTCGAGAGCCTGTCCGGCGCGGCCGGTGGCGCGACCCCGAGCGCGATGCCGCAGCTCGACGGCCAGAAGCTCGCGACCGACCTGATGGCCGCCGTCACGCCGTTCACCGAGGTGACCGGCGGCAAGGACGGGAAGTATGACGTGTCCGTGCAGGCGCGCAGCGCCGTGACGGCTGCGGCCAACGTGCTCGCCGACGCCCTGGGCACCGCCGCGGGTGGCCTCGGCGAGTCGTTCGGCCTGTCGGCCGACGAGCTGCGCAACCCCGACCTCGGCGGGCTGCGCGACGGGCCGCTGAAGGCCACCGTCGAGCTGAACGGCGACAGCTTCTCCAAGATGACGCTGGACCTCGGCTCGGTCAAGGACGTCGCCCCCGCGGACGAGACCGCGCCCGAGCTGGCCGGCTCCTCGGTCGTGCTCGACATCAAGGACGACGCCGACGAGATCAAGGCTCCGGAGGACGTCTCCTCGGTCGACCTGAACGCGCTGATCACCCAGTTCCTCGGCGCTCTCGGTGGCGGCCTGACGGCCAGCTAGACCCGTGCACGACGAAGGCCCGGCAGCAGGACCCGGTCAGTCCACGGTGACCGTGCGCACGGAGGAATCCCCGTTGGGCTTGCCGTCTCCCGGCGGCGTCGATCCCCGGGCCGCTAGTGCCTGGACCCGGTCCAGCCCCTCGGTGATCGTCCCGAACGGGGTGTACTTGGGCGGCAGCGGGGTGTCGCCGAAGACCAGGAAGAACTGGCTGCCGTTCGTGCCCGGACCGGAGTTGGCCATCGCCACCGTCCCTGGCGGATAGGTGGCGTCGGTGAGGTTCTCGTCCGCGAAGGAGTAGCCCGGGCCGCCGGAGCTTGTTCCGTCCGGATCACCGCACTGCAGCACCATGATCCCGCCCGTAGCCAGCCGGTGACAGGTGGTGCCGTCGAAGAACTTCTGGCGGGCCAGCGACAGGAAGCTCTCGGTCGCGCACGGGGCGTCCCGCCCGTTCAGCTTCAGCGTGACGGTCCCGAAGGCGGTGTCCATGGTCACGGTTGCCTGCTCAGGCGGCGCCTGGGTCGGCAGATCGACCGGCCGGGAGGCAGTCCCCTCCTTGGTGAAGGTGCAGGACGCCGAGGCGTTCACCGCGCCGGGGTCCGGCGCATCGTCCCCGCGGGTCCCGACGTAGACCAGTCCGCCGACGACCAGGGCCGCCACCGCGACCGCCGCGACGACCGGGGTCTTGCTGTTGCGGGCGGGCTGGTTCATCGGTCGCGGCGCGGCGGTGTTGTCATGGCCACGAAGGTAGCCATCGCGCCCTTGGACCGGGGCGGACGGGGTAGACGGTCTGCGAGCCCGCGCCCTCCAGCGGCGCGCCCGATCTCAGAGGAGTGTCATGAGCGAGCAGCCCGCCACCAGTGCCGGCAAGACCGAGGCGGCCGGAGCCGACGTCAGCGACCAGGAGTTCAGCGAGGAGGTCGCGGACAACACCGACCCCAACCTCAAGACCGAGGACGTCTTCGAGCGGGAGTCCGGCGGCGCTGCCACCGACACCGAGGCGGCGAAGGCCACAGGCGACGAGCTGAAGTAGCCCGTACGCCCGAAGCCCCGGACCGTGATCGGTCCGGGGCTTCTGCGTGCCTACAGCCCCAGGCGCTTGCTGACGACCTCGTCCATGATCTCGTCGGTGCCGCCGCCGATCCGCAGGATGCGGGAGTCGCGGTAGTGCCGCTCGACCTCGGCCTCGCGCATGTAGCCGAAGCCGCCGTGCAGCTGCACCGCGAGATCGACGACCTCGTCGCACGCCTGGCAGGCGATCGTCTTGGCCATGGAGACCTCGGTGACACCACCGTCGAGGGCATCGCTGGTGAGCCAGGCCTCGTACGCCGCCCGGGTGGTGGCCTTGGCGGTGAAGCACAGCCGGGCCATCAGCGCGAGCTTGTGCCGGACGACCTGGCGGGCCAAGAGCGGCTTGCCGAAGGTCTCGCGGTCACGCACCCAGGCGATCGTCAGGTCCAGGGCGCGCTGCGCGGTGGAGTACGCCTGGACCGACATCGAGAGCCGCTCGGACTGGAACTGTTGCATGATCGCCAGGAAGCCTGCGCCTTCCTCGCCGACCAGGTTGCCGACCGGGACGCGTACGTCGTCGAAGGCCAGCTCGGCGGTGTCGCTGCAGAGCCAGCCCATCTTCTCCAGCGGCCGCGAGACGTGGAAGCCCGGGGTGCCGGTGTCGATCACGAGCAGAGAGACGCCGCCGTGGCCCTCCCCTCCGGTGCGGACCGCGGTGGTGACGAAGTCCGCGCGGGTGCCGCTGGTGATGTAGGTCTTGGACCCGTTGACGACGTAGTGGTCGCCGTCTCGCCGCGCGGTCGTCCGCAGCCCGGCGACGTCGGAGCCGCCGCCCGGCTCGGTGATGCCGAGGGCGCCGATCAGCTCACCCTGCAGGGTCGGGCGCACGTAGCGGTCGATCAGCTCCGGCGAACCGGAGCGCGCGATGTGCGGGGTGGCGATGCCGTGCGTCATCAGCGAGGCAACCAGCCCGCTGGAGCCGCCACCGAGCAGCAGCTCCTCGGTGAGGATCGCCGCGTCGACGGCGTCCCCGCCGCTGCCGCCGACCGCTTCGTCGAAGCCGATCCCGAGCAGCCCGACGTCCGCGAACGTCTTGTGCAGCTCCCGCGGCAGCGCCCCCTCGCGTTCCCACTGCGCCATGTTGGGCGCGACCTCTTTCGCGACGACGTCGCGGGCGAGCCGCCGCAGCGCCTGCCGTTCCTCGGTGTCCCAGCGGGTCATGAGCGTCCCTTTCCGGGGGGTCCGGCGAAGCACTGGGCCAGGTCGAGCCAGGCGTCTGCCGTGGGGCCTTCAGCGATCAGTGCGAGGTCGGTGCGGGCCCGCCGCTGGGTCACCAGCAGGCAGAAGTCGAGCGCCGGGCCGGTCACGCGGTCCTGCCCGCTCCCCCACGTCCAGGTGCTGCCGTCGGGGGCGTCGAGCTCGACCCGTACGTCCTGGGTGGGCACGTCCTTGCCGGCGTTCGCGAACGCGAAGCCGCGGGTGCGTACGCCGAGGTGGGCGATGTTCTTCAGCCGGGCGGTGGGCTCACGCTCCTGGCCGAGGGCGTCGACGCAGTCCTGACCGTGCGCCCAATACTCCATGAGCCTGGCCGTGGCGCAGGACGTCAGGCTCATCGGCGGGCCGTACCAAGGAACGCGTACGGCCGGGTCGGCGGTGCGCAAGGAGGCGAGAAGGGCGTCGAAGCCGTCGCGCCACTGCTGCTGCAGCTCTGCCTGTGGCATCGCGCGGCGCTCCTGGGTCATCCGCTCGACGAAGCTCAGCGGGTCGTCGCCCAGCGTTTTCGCAAGATCGCGCGTGAAGGCGTCCGGATCGCCCGCCGCCTTGGCGGCCTCACCGTCAAAGATCTGCAGGTGCCCGACCGTGTCGTGGATGTTCCATCCCTCGGCGGGCGTCGACAGCTGCCAGTCCTGGCCGACCAGGCGCGTCGCGAGGTCGTCGTGCTCGGCCCGCAGGTCAGCGAGCAGGGGTTCGAGGTCCATGCGATCCGACCCTACGGGGGCGCGCTACGGGGCGTAGGCGGTGGCCTGGCTGAAGTGCTCCAGGGGCACCTCGATGAACAGCCCGCGACCGGTGAAGGCCACCACCCCGTCGGGCGCCGTCGCCGTGCACGACATCCACAGCTTGCGCCCGTCGCGGCTGTCGAGACGACCTTGCAGGGCGTACGAGACCCCGATCAGCACCGGCTTGCGGTAGTCGACCTCGAGCCGTCGGGTGACCGCCGGGACCTGCGCCACGTGCAGCAGGTGACCCAGCAGGTCGTCCACGATCGTCGACACCAGGCCGCCGTGCGCGATCCCGGGCGCCCCGGCGTGCCGCGCCTCGAACACGTAGTCGGCGCGGACCTCGTCACCCTCCCTGCGTACGCGAAGGTGCATGCCCTGCTCCGCGTCCGGCCCGCAGCCGTAGCAGGTCGGGTAGTGCGGCGGCAGCGTGCCGTCCGACGGCTGATCGCGGGTGGCACGCCAGTGGTTGAGCAGCTCGTCGGTCACGTACGTCACGCTAGGCCCGCTCGTGCTTCGGGCCCGCGCGGCCGTAGCGTGGCGGGGTGGCTGACTGGAGACGTTGTGACCGGTGCCGGCGAGTCCTTCCCGCAGAGGACTTCGACGGGGACGGCACGACCTGCCGGATGTGCCTCGGCACCCCGGTAAAGGTCCCGAAGACCACCACCCGCGCCTCCGGCGTCACGACGCGCCGCAAGCCCCCCGCCCCCGTGGTCGAGTCCGGCCCCCGCGAACCGCTCCGAGGCGTCGCCGGCAGCGGCGACCTGGAGATGCGCGAGCGCCGCGCCCGACGCCTCGCGCTGGACTCGCTGGCCGAGACGTTCGCCGAGGACTTCGAGCACCTGCTCCAGCAGGCGCGCCGCGACGAAGGGTTGCGGTCCTGAGACAGGGCCCCGGGGGCTGCTAGTGTCACGCCCCGAGCAAGGCATGCGCCGCTAGCTCAATTGGCAGAGCAGCGGACTCTTAATCCGCGGGTTCGGGGTTCAAGTCCCTGGCGGCGCACAGCACGATCAAGCCTCCTGACCGGGGGCTTTTTCGCTGTTCGAAAGGAGCTGTCGACGTCGAGCCGGCCCGCATGCGGCCCGTGGTGCTGGTGGCTCTGGTCGAGGCATCTTGTCCGCTCACATCACCTTGTTGCGACTTGTGCGCAACTAGGAACGATGCGTGTTAGCGTCCGCCCATGATCGCCGTACGGGCCCGCCGAGGCCTTGCCCTGATGCCCCTCGCCGCACTGGTGGCCTGCGGATCCTCGGACGCGGGGTCTGGCCCGGGAGCCGCGTCCGACCCGGCGGCGACCCGGCTGACCGTGGTGAGCACCGTCGCCCCGATCACCTCGATCGCGGCGAACATCATCGGTGACCGCGCCGACCTGACCGGCGTCGTGCCGGAAGGCACCAACAGCCACACGTTCGAGCCGCCGCCGCAGATCGCCAAGGCGCTGGAGAGGGCCGATGTCGTGCTCGTCAACGGGCTGCAGCTCGAGGAGCCGACCTTCCAGCTGGCCGAGGCCAACGCCAAGGACGGCTCGGAGATCCTCAAGATCGGGGACGAGGCGCTGCCGAAGGCCGACTACATCTATGACTTCTCCTTCCCGAAGGACGCGGGCAAGCCCAACCCGCACCTGTGGACCGATCCGACGTACGCCATCAAGTACGCAGACGAGATCACCGACGTGATGGTCCGCCGCGACCCGGCCAACGCCGACTACTACACGGGAAACCACACGAAGTTCGTGGCGAGCGCCACCGCGCTGTCCGACGCGCTGAAGATCGACCAGGCAACGATCCCGGCGGGCGGCAAGCAGCTGCTGACCTACCACGACGCGTACGCCTACTTCGCCAAGACCTACGGCTGGCAGGTCGTGGGGGCGGTGCAGCCGAGCAACTTCGAGGATCCGCAGCCCAAGGAGATCGCGCGCCTGGTCGACCAGATCAGGGAGCGCAAGGTGCCGGTCATCTTCGGTTCGGAGGTCTTCCCGTCCAAGGTGCTGGAGCAGATCGCGGCCGAGACCGGTGCACGCTACGAGGACACCCTGCGCGACGACGACCTGCCCGGTGAGCCCGGAGACCCGGAACACTCCTGGCTCGGGCTGATGCGCTATGACTATGTCACCATGATCACCGGCCTGGGCGGCACGACGGCCGCGCTGGACGCGGTCGACACCGCAGACGTCGCGCCCGACCAGGCGGACTACCCGCAGTGAGCCCGCCGCTCATCTCGCTCACCGGGGTGAGCTTCGGCTACGGCCGGACAGCCGTCCTGCAGGACGTGACGTACGCCGTCCAGCGAGGCGAGTTCACCGGCATCGTCGGCCCGTCCGGCTCGGGCAAGACGAGCCTGCTGCGGCTGCTGCTCGGCACCGTGAAGCCGGGTCGCGGCACCCTCGAGCGGTCACCGGGCACGGCCGTCAGCTATGTCCCGCAGCTGGAGTCGGTGAACTGGAGCTTTCCGGTCACGGTCGCCGAGTGCGTGCTGATGAGTCGGCGTACGAAAAGCTGGTCGCCGCGTCCGACCCGCGGCGAGCAGGCCGAGGTGGCTGCCGTCCTGGAACGTCTCGGCATCGCCGAGCTGGCCGGGCGCCACATCCGCGAGCTGTCCGGCGGGCAGCAGCAGCGGATGTTCCTGGCCCGTGCGCTGCTTCGCACGCCCGACCTGCTGCTGCTGGACGAGCCCACGTCCGGCGTCGACGTCCAGACCCGGCACGAGGTGCTGCACCTGCTCGGCGAGCTCAACCAGGACGGGCTCGCCGTCGTGCTGACCACTCACGACCTCAACGGGATCGCCTCCCACCTGCCGCACCTGATCGCCCTGCAACGGCGGGTGATCGCCACCGGGACCCCCGAGCAGGTCATCGTGCCGGACGTGCTCGAGCGGGTGTTCGGCGCCCGCATGGAGGTGCTGCAGCACCTCGGCATGCCGGTCGTGGTCGACAGCCACCCGGCGCTGCGTTCGGTGGCCGGCTGATGGGGTCGCTCTGGCAGGCGTTCCTCGACCCGTTCTCCTACCAGTTCTTCGTCAAGGGCCTGGTCGCCGCGGTGCTGGCCGGCGCGCTGTGCGGGCTGATCGGCGTGTTCATCACGCTGCGCGGCATGTCCTACATCGGTCACGGCCTGTCGCACGCGATCTTCGGCGGTTATGCGGCCGCCCCGCTGCTGGGCATCCCGATCGTGCTCGGCGCCGGCGCCTGGGGCCTGGCCTCCGCGCTGGCCATCAGTGCGGTCACCCGCCGTCGACACATCGGTGCCGACGCGGCGATCGGGGTCGTGACGACCGCGTCGTTCGCGCTCGGCGTCGCGCTGCTCACCCGGTTCGGCACCAAGGGCCCGGCGTTCGACAGCTTGCTGTTCGGCAGCATCAACGGGGTCCGCGAGAGCGACCTGCTGCTGCTCGTGGGCGTGCTGGCCTTCGCGGTCCTGGTGTTCACGGTGCTCTACCGGGAGTTCCTGTTCTCGACCTTTGACCCCGACGTCGCGAACGTCTCCGGCATCAACGTGGCCCGGATGGACGCGCTGCTCATGCTGGTGCTGTCGCTGTCGATCCTCGCGACCCTGAGCATCATCGGCGTCACGCTGGTCGCCGCCACGCTGGTCATCCCGGCCGTCGTCGCGCGCATGCTCAGCGACTCCTTCAGCCGCATGCTGTGGATCTCCACCTCGATCGGCACCGTGTGTGGTGCGGTCGGGATGTATGCCTCCTACCACCTGCAGATCCCCTCCGGGACCACGATCGTGCTGACCAACGCGGTCGTGTTCGTGGTGGTGCTGGCCGTGACCGGCGGTCGCACGCTGCGCCGTGCCGCGGGTCTCGACGACCACACCGACGTGCCGTCGACCGCCCCGGTGCTCAGGGCAACCGCCCCGCGATGATCAGCCAGGCGACGAGCCGACGTTCGTCACCGGCTGCGAAAGACCGGGTCCCGGCGCTCGCTCCACGCCTGCACCGCCTCACGGTGGTCCTCGGTAGCGCCGCACACCCGACCGGCCGTCAACTCGCTCTGCAGCGCCTGCTCCAGGCTCGCTCCCTCGTTGGTGGCGAGCAGCCGCTTGGCGAGCTCGACCGCCACCGGCGGCTTGGCCGCCAGGGTGCCGGCGACCGCGAGGGCCCGTTCCAGGACGGTCTCAGGCCCGACCACCTCCGAGACCAGTCCCCACGCGAGCGCGTTCTCGCTGGACACCCGGCACCCGGTGAGGATCATCTCGGCGGCCCGGGCGGGCCCGACCAGGCGCGGCAGCAGGTAGGTCGCCCCGACGTCCGGGCTGTAGCCGATGTCGACGTAGCCCTCCGACACCCACCCGCCTGCTGCTGCGATCCTGAGGTCGCAGGCGAGGCTGAGGTCCAGCCCCGCACCGGTCGCCAGCCCGTTGATCGCGGCCACCGTGGGCACCCGCAGCCGGAACAGCCGGACGATCATCCGGTGGGCGGCGACCGACCAGGCGTCGTCGGCCCCGAGGCTGAGCGCGTTGTCCTCGGCGAGGTCGGCGCCCGCGCAGAAGGCCCGACCCGACCCGGTCAGCACCAGCACCCGGGCGTCGCCGTCGGCCTCGACGACCGCGAGGGCGTCGTGCAGCTCGGCGAGCATCGACCGGTCCAGGGCGTTGAGGGCGTCGGGCCGGGTCAGGGTCAGGACCCGGACGTGGCCGACGTGCTCCAGGCGTACGCGACCCGGCACGTCAGACGTTGCGGGAGATGACGAGCCGCATGATGTCAGAGGTCCCCTCCTCGATCTCCTCGAGCTTGGCGTCCCGCATCCACTGCTCGACGGGATATTCGCGGGAGTAGCCCCAACCACCGAGGGTCTGGACCGCGGCCCAGGTGCAGAACATCGAGGTCTCCGACGCCTGCAGCTTGGCCATGGCCGCCAGCCCGTTGATGTTCTCCCCCGCGTCGAACCGGCGGGCGGCGTGCAGCGTCATCAGCCAGGCCGACTCGATCCGCGTGGCCATGTCGGCGAGCCGGAACGCGACGGCCTGGTGCTCGATGATCGGCTTGCCGAACTGGGTGCGGCTGCGGGCGTAGTCCAGGGCGTACTCGTACGCGGCCCGGGCGGCGCCGGTCGCGGCGGCGGCCAGCACCACGCGCGAGATGTCGAAGGTCTCCATGAGGCCGTAGAAGCCGGCGCCCTCGTCGCCGAGCCGGTCCGCGTCCGGCACGAAAACCTCGTCGAGGTACATCTCTCGGCAGACGATCGCGCGCTGACCCATCTTCTTCATCGGCTCACCGAAGCTCAGCCCAGGGGCGTCCTTGGTGGTCAGGAAGGCGCTGACGCCTCGTGAGCGCTGGGACGGGTCGGTCTTGGCGAACACGACGTACTGGTCGGCGAGCCCGGCATTGGAGATCCACGCCTTCTGGCCGGAGATCGCGTAGCCGCCGTCGACCTTGCGGGCGCGGGTGACGATGGACGCGGAGTCCGACCCCGAGCCCGGCTCGGTCGTGGCCAAGGCGGTGAACACGGCGTTCGGCCCCGCTAGCGGCCGCAGCCACTTCTCCTTCTGCTCGGGCGTCCCGAGCGCCATCACCGGGTCGGCGAAGAAGCCGTTGGAGCAGACGAAGTTGCCGATCCCGGGGTCTCCCCAGCACAGCTGCTCCTGGACAAGACACTGGGTGAACACGTCGGTGTAGCCGCCCCCACCATATTCCTCGGGCAGCATGAAGTCGGCGATCCCGACCTTGGCCGCGCTGTGGAAGATGTCGACCGGGGAGACGACGTCGGCCTCGTCGACCTCACGACCGCGTGGTCGGATCTCCTTGGCCGCGAAGTCCTTGCACAGCGCGACGATGGCGCGCTGCTCGTCGGTCAGCGGCCAGTACTCAAGGGTGGCCTTCTTCGCCATGGTGACTCCTGTCGGTGCGGATGATCGGATCGGGAAGGGAACGAGCTCGCGCCCCGGAGCAGTCGGGTCGCAGACGGAGCGGGGACTCAGGTCGACCCTGCGGGCAGCATGTCGGTGGCAGCCCGGCTGTTCTCCCGCACGTGCAGGACGGTCGGGCGGGCCCGCTCTAAGGCCTGTCGCACCTCCTGCGTCAGCTGCGCCACCGAGTCGATCCGGACGCCGTGGCAGCCGAGCGACTCCGCAAGGGCGACGAAGTCCGGCTGACCGAGGGCGACGGCGTGCACCGGCTCGTACCGATCGGCCATCTCGTTGCGGATCTCGCCGTAGCCGCCGTTGTCCACGATCACGATCGGCAGGCTCAGCCCCAGCTGCGCGGCGGTCGCCAGCTCGGCGATGGTGAACATGATGCCGCCGTCGCCCTGGAGCACCAGGACCGACGTGTCGGGGTTGCCGACCTTTGCCCCGATGCCGGCCGGCAGGCCGTAGCCCAGCGTGCCGACTCCGGTGGGATAGAGGAACGCGCGGGGCCGATAGAGCGGGAGGTTCGACAGCGCGCCGTAGTAGCAGGCCATCGCGCTGTCGCCGGCCACGATCGCGTCCCGGGGCAGCGCCTCGGCAAGGGCGGCGACGAGCTCGACCCAGGCCGCGCCCTCGGCACGGGCGTCGCCGCTGATCAGCTCGCGCCACCGATCTGCGCGCTCGACGGCGCCGTCCGGGTCGGGAACGGGGTCGCCCAGGGCGAGCCGATCGAGCAGGGCCTCGAGCACCACGGCGCAGTCACCGACCAGCGCGTGGACCGGCACCGCGTTGGTCTGGATCGAGATGGCGTCGATGTCGACCCGGACGAGGCCGGTGAGCTCCGGCAGCCCGATCCACCAGTCCGACGGAGCCAGCTCGGTGCCGAGGGCGAGGACGCAGTCGCTGTCCTGGATCGCGGCGACGGCTGACGGGTGCTGCACCCCGGCCCCCAGGGAGAGCGGATGGTCCTCGGCGACGATGCCCTTGCCGTTGGTCGTGGTCAGGACCAGGGCCCCGAGCTGCTCGGCGATCCGCACGACCAGCTCACCGGCCTGCGACGCCCCACCGCCGAGGACGATCGTCGGCCGCTCTGCGACCGAGAGGGCAGCGGCAGCGGCAGCCACGACGTCCGGCGGCGCCGAGAGCACCCCGACCGTGACGGGCGGGACGATCACGACGTCGGCCGAGGCCTCGAGCAGGTCGAGCGGGATCTCCAGGTGCACCGGTCGTGGCCGCCCTGTCGCCATCGCGGCGAACGCCTGCGCCACCGCCAGCGGGATCTCCTCCACGCTGGTCACCCGGTGGCTGTAGGCCACGACCGCCGCCAACGCGGCGCCCTGGTCCTTGATCTCGTGCAGCAGGCCGTTGCCGAGCCCAGGGTGCTGCAGCGGCATCCCCGGGGAGACGAACAGCACCGGGACCGAGTCCGAGTAGGCCTGGGCCGCGGCGGCCGCGGCGTTCAGGATGGCGGGTCCGGTGGTCGTCAGGACCACGCCCGGCCGACCGGTCGAGCGGGCATAGCCGTCCGCGGCGTAGCCGGCACCCTGCTCGTGGCGCGGCAGGACGTGCGCGATCCCGTACGCGGGCAGGGCGGCGTACGCCGAGAGGTTGTGCGTCCCCGGGATCCCGAAGACCGTGTCGGTGCCGTGCGCGGACAGGGCCGCGACGAGCGCCTCTCCTCCGGTCATCCTGGTCATGCGGGATCCCCTTCCTGGGTGTAGATCGAGGTGCCGAGCCACTGTCCGCCGTCGGCGACCAGGACCTCACCGGTGACGTAGTCCGCCCGGTCACTGAGCAAAAAGATCGCGGACTCGGCGATCTCGGACGGCTGCGCGAAGCGCCCTGCCGGCACGCTGCTGCGCACCCGGTCGCGGGCGGAGTCGGTGCCCCACAGGGCCTTGCCTGCACCTTCGGTCTCAGTCGGGCCGGGAGCAAGACAGTTGACCCGCACCCCTCGAGCGGCCCACTCGACGGCGAGGGTCCGCGTCATGGCGACGACCCCGCCCTTGGCCGCCGCGCTGTGCACGGTCCCCGGGTGACCGTGCCAGGCGTAGGTGGCGATGACGTTCAGGATCGAGCCCCGTCCTGCCGGCAGCATGTGCTGGACCGCGGCGTGGGTGGCGTTGAACGTCCCGTTCAGCACGATGTCGATGACGCTGCGCCACCCGTTCGGGCTCAGCTCCTCGGCCGGGACGATGAAAGTGCCAGCGGCGTTGTTGACCAGCGCGTCGAGACGGCCGTGCCGCTCCACGGCAGCGTCGACGGCAGCCGCCACCGCGCTGGCGTCTCGGACGTCGCAGGAGACCAGGTCTGCCCGGCCGCCGGCGTCCCGGATCAGCCCGACGGTCTCCTGCAGGGGATCTTCCCGCCGACCGAGGA
Source organism: Mycobacteriales bacterium (assembly GCA_038236005.1). Taxonomy (GTDB): domain Bacteria; phylum Actinomycetota; class Actinomycetes; order Mycobacteriales; family SCTD01; genus CANKBT01. Next base: position 39,616 of record JBBSTI010000008.1, read on the forward strand.
CGACGACCGTCCCCCCGGCTGCGGCGTAGCGCTGCGCCACGGCCCGGCCGATGCCGGACCCCCCGCCCGTGACGACGGCGACGCGATCGGCGAACTCCCGGCTGATGTCGGGAACCGTCACGGTCGCTCCTCCCGGTGCGTGCTGTCGGCGGTGGTCAGGACGAGTGCGTCCACGGCCAAGGCGCCCAGCGGGGACACCCGGACCGGGTTGATCTCCAGCTCCTGCAGCGGGGACCTCACGGCGATCGCCTCGGAGGCGGCGACCACGACCGACGCCAGCGACGCCAGGTCGACCGCCGGTCGACCGCGCCATCCCTCCAGCAAGGGCAGGCACGCCAACCGCCGGATCATGCTCGCAGCCACAGCGGTGTCCACCGGCGCGAGCTCCAGGCAGACGTCTCGTCGCAGCTCGGTCTCGGTGCCGCCCGCACCGACGACCACGACGGGGCCGAAGTCCCGGTCACGGCGACCGCTCACCAGCACCTCGACGGCGTCGGGGCGCACGTCCTGCTCCTCCACGACGTACTGGCCCGGCCCCAGCCGGGCACGCATCCGCTCGTAGGCGGCAGCCAGCTCGGCAGCCGACGTCAGCCCCAGCTCGACGGCGCCGTGCTCGCTCTTGTGCTCGAACCAGCCCGCCTTCAGCACGAGCGGAAAGCTGAGCTCGTCGGCAGCCCGGGCGACGTCGTCCGGACCCTGCACGGCGACGCCGCGCGGGGTAGCGATCCCCGCGTCGGTCAGCAGGTCGCAGGCGGCGAGATAACCCGTACGGACCGGAGCCGGGTCACCGCTCAGCGTCTTGATCTCCCGGCCGGGCCAGTCGGCCAGGTGGGCAGCACCGGACAGCGCGCGGATGGCGGGCTCGATCCCCGGGTAGGTCGGGATCCCGTTCTCCCACAGGCGGCGCACGGCGCGCGAGCCCGCGCTCATGCTGTGCACCAGCACGGGGACGTGGGAGCCGTCGGCGGCCGCGCCCATCCGGTCGACGACCGCCAGCTCGACGTCCTCGATCGACGGGGTGTCCTCGCCGTAGCAGCCCAGATAGCCCGACAGCACGACCGCGTCGACCTCCCCGGACGCCAGGATCAGGTCGCCGATGTCGGCGTACGCGTACAGGTCGGCCTCGCCCGCTCCCGCCAGGTCCACCGGGTTGGCCACCGACGCGCCGGCCGGCAGCGCCGCGGCGAGCCGGGTCTGCAGCCCGGCCGAGAAGACCGGCAGGGACAGGCCGTGCGTCGCGGCGAGGTCGGCCGCGATCCCGCCCTGACCGCCGCTGTCGCTGATCACCGCGACGCGTCGGCCCCGGGGCGTCGGGGCGACGTCGAGGTAGCGGGCCAGGTCGACGAGCTCCTGGGGGGTGCACACCCTTACGGCTCCCGCGGCGCGACAGGCCGCGTCCACCACGTCCAGCGCCGAGGTCAGGGAACCGGTGTGCGAGCGTGCCAACCGCCGGCTCCCGGCACTGGCGCCGGTGGTCAGGACGATGGTCATCTTCCCGGCGTCCCGGAGGCTGCGCAGGGTGCGTACGAGGTCGGCGCCGTCGGCAAAGCTCTCCAGGTAGAGCGCGACGAGCCGGGTGGCGTCGTGGTCGAGCAGGTCCTCCAGCAGCTCGGCGGCCTTGACGTCGAGCTGGTTGCCGACCGAGACGAAGCGGGACACGCCGAGCCCCGCCCGCGCGGCGAGGGCGGCGATCTCCGAGCCCAGCTGCCCGCTCTGGGAGACGATCGCCAGCGGCCCCGGCGTGAAATGCCCCCAGACCAGGGCGAGCCCCGTCGCCGCGTCGTAGATGCCCAGGCTGTTCGGCCCGACGATCCGCCCGCCGGCGGCGGGGGGCGGGGCGCCGGGGCGCGCCGGGGGCGGGCCCCCGCCCGGGAGCCCCAGCACAACCCCGACCCCCCCCGTGAGCGGCTCGGGCGCGCCCC
>JBBSTI010000009.1:0-40647 GCA_038236005.1 Mycobacteriales bacterium
GCCGTGCCGTACCAGCCGATCATCGCCGCGCCGATCGCGCTGGTGATGTGGTCGTAGCCCGGCGCGATGTCGGTGGTGAGCGGGCCGAGCGTGTAGAACGGCGCCTCGTCGCAGACCTCGAGCTGCAGGTCCATGTTTTCCTTGATCTTGTTCATCGGTACGTGGCCGGGGCCCTCGACCATCACCTGCACGTCATGCTCCCAGGCGATCTTCGTCAGCTCGCCGAGGGTGCGCAGCTCGCTGAACTGCGCCTCGTCGTTGGCGTCGGCGATGCACCCCGGCCGCAGGCCGTCGCCGAGACTGAACGTCACGTCGTACTGCGCCATCAGTGCGCAGATCTCGCGGAAGTGCGTGTACAGGAAGTTCTCGCGGTGGTGCGCAAGACACCAGGCGGCCATGATCGAGCCACCCCGCGAGACGATGCCGGTCTTGCGGGTCGCGGCCAGCGGGACGTAGCGCAGCAGCACGCCAGCGTGCACGGTGATGTAGTCGACGCCCTGCTCGAACTGCTCCACCAGGGTGTCGCGGTAAACCTCCCAGGTCAGGTCTTCGGCCTTGCCGTTGACCTTCTCCAGCGCCTGGTAGAGCGGCACCGTCCCGATCGGGACCGCGCTGTTGCGGATGATCCACTCGCGGGTGGTGTGGATGTTGCGCCCGGTCGACAGGTCCATGACGGTGTCTGCGCCCCAGCGGGTCGACCAGGTCATCTTCTCCACCTCCTCCTCGATCGAGGAGGCCACCGCGCTGTTGCCGATGTTGGCGTTGATCTTCACCAGGAAGTTCCGGCCGATGATCATCGGCTCGCTCTCCGGGTGGTTCACGTTGAGCGGGATCACGGCGCGGCCCCGGGCGACCTCGGCCCTGACATGCTCGGGCGTGCAGCCCTCGCGCAGGGCGACGAACTCCATCTCGGGCGTGACCGTGCCCTGCTTGGCGTACGCCAGCTGGGTCACCGTCCCGGTCCCCCGGCGTGGGCTCGCGGTGCCGCCGAAGACGCTGTCGAGGTTCCTGGTGTCGTGCGCCTTCAAGCCGTTGTCGACCGGCTGGACCGGTCGACCCTGGTAGTGCTCGGTGTCGCCGCGCTCGTCGATCCAGCCTTCGCGCAGCCGGGGAAGCCCGAGCCGGATGTCGGTGCGCAGCGCCGTGTCCGTGTAGGGCCCGGAGGTGTCGTACAGCACGACGCTGTCGCCGGTGGACAGGACCACCTCGCGCATCGGCACCCGCAGGTCCGGGCGGCTGCCCGGCAGGTAGGTCTTGCGGGAACCGGGGAACGACGTCCCCTGGGTCTCGGTGAGGATCTGGGTCGTGGGGTTCTCGTCGAGCGCCGTCATGACGGCTCCTCCCTACGCCGGTGCTAACCGGGTCAGGTGCGAACGGTCAGCGGCCGGTCCTGCCGCCCTCTCGGCCTCGGCGTGAGGCTCCCGCGGGTCAGGGACGAGCGTACGACCTGGCCGTGACCGATCTCACGGAGGGGCCGGGGATCCGCCCTCAGGTCCGCAGGAACTGCCCGAGACGACGTACCGCTGCGGTCGCCTCGGGGACGACCCCGGCGTAGAGCTGCACGTCGTGGAACAGGCCCGGGAGCGGGTCGCCCAGGGCGATGCCGCCGGCGCTCCGGACGGCGTCGACGAGCGCGGCCGACTCCGGGGCGAGCCGCTCGTGGGTGACCCACTGGACCAGCATCGGCGGGAGCCCGGACAGGTCCCCGTGCAGCGGGGACAGCACGCGTGGGTCGCGGGTGCCGAGGTAGGCGTCGCGCCCGGCCCGCAGCCAGGCGAGGTTCAGCAGCGGGTCCGGCCCGTCGTACGCCCGCGCCAGGCCCTGGGTGAAGTCTGCGCAGGGCGAGACCAGCGCGACCGCGACGGGCTGCGTCGTGCCGCGGTCGCGCAGGGCGAGCGCCAGCTGCAGCGCGAGCGCACCCCCGGCGGAGTCGCCGCAGAGCGCCGTCGGCGTCCCTCGACCCGACGACCCGGCCAGCGCGTCGAACGCGGCGACGGCGTCCTCCACGTCGGCGGGGTGCGGATGCTCCGGCGCGAGCCGTTGGTCCAGGACGAAGACCGGGTGTCCGGACGCCGCCGACAGATGGGCGGCGAAGGCCCGGTGGGTGCGGGCCGACATCGTGATCCAGGCGCCGCCGTGCAGGTGCAAGACCGCGCGGCTCTCGTCCACACCCGGTGCGCTCACCCGGTCCGCCGGCCGGTCCCCGAGCGTGGTGCGGTGCACCTCGGTGCCGCGCGGGACCGGCAGACCTCGGGTGGCCAGTGCGAGCAACCGACGCTGGGTGGGGACAGCCAGTCGCCACAGGACCGGCGCGACCAGAGCGCGGTTGGCGCCGGTAAGGACGGCGGCAGCGAGACTCACGTGTGCACCCGGACCGGCTCGAGGACGGCCGGGTCCAGCTTTCGCGTACGCCTGCGGAAATCCAGGGTGGTGCCCGGCCAGTTCTGCGTGTTGCGCCCGCTGGCCGTGAGGTACCAGCTGGTGCAGCCCTCGGCGAACACGGTGCCGGACAGTCGGTCCTGCAGCTCGTCGTTGAACTCTCTCAGCACGTCGCTGCGCACGTCGATGCTCGCGAGCCCTCCGGCGAGCTGCCGCAGGCCGTCGCGGATCAGTGCGTACTGCCCCTCGAGCATGAGGATGATCGAGTTGTGGCCGAGGTTGGTGTTGGGGCCGTAGAGCAGGAACAGGTTGGGAAAACCGCTCACCAGCGTGCCCAGGTAGGCCTCTGCGCCCTCGCTCCACGCCTGGGCCATCGCGCGACCGCCGCGTCCGGTGACCGTCATCGGCAGCAGCAGCTCGGTGGCGGCGAACCCGGTCCCGAGCACGATCGTGTCGACCTCGTGCCGCACGCCCGCCGCGTCGGTCAGGCCGGTGGCGTCCATCTGCGTCACCGCCTCCGTGACCACGTCGACGTCCGGGCGGGTGAGCGCCGGATACCAGTCGTTGCTCTGCAGGATGCGCTTGCAGCCGATCGTGTAGTCCGGGGTGAGCCGCTCTCGCAACCCTGGATCGGCGACCTGTTTGGCGAGGTGTCGCGCAAAGCTCTTCTGCGGGACGCGCATCAGCGCCGGGGAGCTGTTGAAGCCGAGGCTGCGCAGCTCGTTGACCACGAACGTGCGCAGTCGGTCGGCCTTCAGCAGCCCCGGCACGTGCTGCAGCGCGGCGTGCGTGCGCGGCCCGTACGCCCGGTCAGGCTTCCTGATCACGTACGGCGCGGACCGCTGGAACAGCGTGACGTGCTCGGCCTGCTCCCGGACCTCGGGGAGGAACTGGATCGCGCTCGCCCCGGTGCCGACGACGGCGACCCGGCGGCCGGTGAGGTCGTGCCCGTGGTCCCACGCGCCGGAATGGAACACCGTCCCGGTGAAGTCCTCGAGCCCCGGCAGGTGCGGGTCGGCCGGCCTGCCGAGCTGGCCGCACGCGGCGATCAGGACGTCACACCGGTGCGTGCGGCCGCCGGAGAGCGCGAGGTCCCAGACCCTGGCGTCGTCGTCCCAGGTGGCGCTCAGCACCTCGGTCCCGAAGCGCACCCGTGGGGTCACGCCGAACTCGTCGGCGACCCGCCGCAGGTAGGCGTGGATCTCGGCCTGCGGGGCGAACCGGCGGGACCAACCACCCTCGGGGGCAAAGCTGAACGAGTAGAGGTGGCTCGGCACGTCGCAGGCGGCGCCCGGGTAGGTGTTGTCGCGCCACACGCCACCGAGGTCGTCGCTGCGCTCGAAGAGCACGAGATCGGTGTGCCCGTCCTGGAGCAGCCGGGCCGCCATGCCGACCCCGCCGAAGCCGCTGCCGACGATCGCGATGCTGACCATGGCTCGATCCTGGCAGACCGTCAGCCGGTGCGACGCACAGCGAGGTCCGCCACGACGGCGAGGTGGTCGCTGCCCGGCACCCGCAGCTCGCGGACCGAGCACACGTCGATCTGGACACCGCTGCCGTTCTTGACCAGGACGTGGTCCAGGTGCAGGACGGGCAGCCGAGCCGGCCAGGTGCGTGCGAGCCCCGCGCCGACCTCCTCGTGCGCGTCTCGTACGCCGTCGGTCAGCAGGGTGCGAAAGCTCGCGAAGTCACGGCTCGCGTTGAAGTCCCCCAACGCAATGACAGGTCCGTCGATCGCCCGCAGTCGCTCACCGACGTGCGCGAGGTCGCTCGCCCAAGGGTCACCCCCGTGCATGAGCGGGGGCTGGGTGTGCACGCCCAGGACCCGCACCTCGATCGGACCGCCCGGCGCGTCCACCCGGACCGACCCCTCGGGCCAGAAGCGCTCCGAGCGCGCCGTCTCGGTCACGTCGGTGAGCGGGAGCCGGGTGGCCAGGCCCGGCGAGGTCTCCACGTCCCGGATCTCGATGGCCTGCTGCGGCAGCGTGGCCAGCAGCGGGGCAAGGCTCAGCAGCGCGGGGTTGGTCAGCTCGGGCAGGACCACCAGGTCCGGGTCGGCCGCAGCCAGGACGCGCCCGGCCGCCTCGAGCTGCTGGTTGGTGTAGAGCAGGTTGGACCCGACCACCCGCAGCGGCGTCCCGACGCACGGCCCGGGACGGCCGCCGGTGGACGGCGCGGCGACGACGACCTGCGCGAGCCCGAGCAGCAGCGCCACGGTCGCGAGCGTGCGCCGACGCAGCAGGACGGCGCCGACCAGCACCGGGAAGGCGAGCAGCAGCAGGAACGGGAGCAGCCCCATCCCGAGCGACCACACCGGCCCACGCTCGAGACCGACCAGGCGGGCGACGAGCAGCACGACGAGCCCGGCAGCCACGAGCCAGCCCACGCCGCTCAGCGCCCTACGCAGGCCTGCCCGCTCCTCCCGCCTCACTGCGTCACGCGCTCGACGCGTGGGTGACCGGACGCGTCATCCTGCGGCCAGCAGGGCCCAGAGCGCACCGACGAGCCGGTCGGAGCTCTGCCGGTCACGCACCGCGGTCCGCCAGTGGTCCGGACCCAGACCGGGGAACGTGTCGCCCCGACGGACGGCGATCCCGACCCCTCGCAGACGCTCGCGCACGTCACCGTGGCCCGGCGCCGCGCAGAGCAGGAACGGAGCTGTCGACCCGGGGCTCACCTCGACACCGAGCCCGGTCAGCAGTCGCTCCAGCCGCGCCCGTTCACGAGGCACATGCTCTCCCGCGGCCGTCGCCTCGGCGAGCGCCTCCGGGCTGCTGCACAACCGGGCCGCGGTGAGCGCGAGAGAGGAGACCGACCAGAGCGGCTGCGCCTCGCGCAGCGCCCGCACCAGGGGTGCCGCCGCAAGCAGGTAGCCGACCCGCAGGCCGGCGAGCGACCAGGTCTTGGTGAGGCTGCGGACGACAACCAGCCCGGGCAGGTCCGCGCGGGAGGCCAGCGAGCCGGGCTCATCGGGGATCCCGTCCAGGAACGCCTCGTCGACCACCACCGTGCGGCCGGGGCGGCACAACGACGCCAGGTCGCGGTGCAGCACCCCGGTCGGGTTCGTCGGGTTGCCGACCACCACGAGGTCCGCCTGCTCGGGCACGTCGGTCATGACGTACGGCGGGGGCAGGACGTGCCGGTGCACGGTCACCCCGGCTGCGCGCAGGGCCGCCTCCGGCTCGGTGAAGGACGGGTGCACGCAGACGGCGTAGGAAGGACGCAGCACCCGGGCGAGCAGCACGAAGGCCTCGGCGGCCCCGGCGGTCAGCAGCACCTCGTCGGTCCCGCGACCGTGCCGTGCCGCCACAGCCGTGGTGGCGGCCAGCGGATCGGGGTAGCGGCCCAGATCGGCGATCTCTGCGCACAGCGCCGCCCGGAGCCAGCCGGGCGGCGACGCAGCGCGCACGTTGACGGCCAGGTCGAGCAGGCCGGGGATCAGCTCGGCATCCCCGTGATGCCGCAGGTCAGGCTCGCTCAACGCGGCTGCTCGGTGTCGTGCCGCCGGTCCCGCGCCTTCGCGACCGTCGCCGCCGTGTCGGGGGTGCCGACCAGCGCCCGCAGCTGTGCCACGGTCGTCATGTCGTCGGTCTGGCCCGGTGCGCTCACACGGTCCAGTATCGGGGCTCAGCGAAAGACGACGGTGCGCACGCCGTTGCGCAGCACCCGGTGCTGCAGGTGCCAACGCACGGCACGGGCGAGCGCGATCGACTCGAGGTCACGGCCGGTCGCGGCGAGGTCGTCCGGGGTGGCCGCGTGGTCGACCCGCGCCACCTCCTGCTCGATGATCGGCCCCTCGTCGAGCTCGGCGGTGACGTAGTGCGCGGTCGCCCCGATCAGCTTGACACCCCGGTCGTGGGCCTGGTGGTAGGGCCGGCCGCCCTTGAAGCTCGGCAGGAACGAGTGGTGGATGTTGATGGTGTCCGGCAGGGCCGAGCACAGCGGGTCGGACAGCACCTGCATGTAGCGGGCGAGAACGACCAGCTCCACCTGCTCCTCGCGGGCGATCTCCAGCAGACGGCCTTCAGCCTCGGGCTTGGTGTCCCGGGTGACCGGGACGTGGTGGAAGGCGATCCCCTGCTGCTCCACCAACGGGCGGAACACCTCGTGGTTGCTGACCACCCCCCGCACGTCGGCGGGCAGCGCCCCGGTGCTGTGCCGGTAGAGCAGGTCGTTGAGGCAGTGACCGTGCTGACTGACCAGGATCAGCACCCTCCCGCGGTGCGCCAGGTCGTCGAGCCGCCACGTCATCGCGTACGTCTGCGCCATCTCGCCGAACGCCGAGCGCAGCCCGGGAAGGTCGGTGCCGGACGCGTGCACGCGCATGAAGAACAGGTGCGCGTCCGGGTCGCCGTACTGCTGGCTGTCGACGATGTTCCACCGGGCGTCCGCGAGCGTGCGAGCGACCGCCAGCACGATGCCGACCTGGTCGGGGCAGGACAGGGTCAGGACGGCGTGGACGGTCTGCGCGTCGTCGGTCACGTATCGATCACCCGGACACCCTGGCACGACGCCGCAAGGCTGGGCCTAGGGTCGGCGGATGGACGACACCTGGGACCTGACCATGGACCGCTCCGACCCGTCGGTGACGCGGCTCGTCGGTAGCGCACCGCTGGAGCCTGCGCACGGCCAGGCGGTGCTGCGCACCGAGCGGGTCGGGCTGACGGCCAACAACGTGACGTACGCCGTGCTCGGCGACGTGATGCGCTACTGGGAGTTCTTCCCGGCGCCCGAGGGGCAGGGCCACGTCCCGCTGTGGGGGTTCGCCGAGGTCAGCGCCTCGCGGGTCGACGGCCTGGCCGAGGGTGACCGGGTCTATGGCTATCTGCCGACCGCGAGCCACCTGCTGGTCACCCCCGGGACGGTGCGCTCCGGCAGCTTCCGGGACACCGCCGAGCACCGCGCGCCGCTGGCCGCCGTCTACAACTCCTACGTGCCGGCGCAGACCGGGCTGGACGATCTGCAGGTGCTGTTCCGTCCGCTGTTCATGACCTCGTTCATGCTCGCCGACTGGCTCGCCGACGCCGGCCCGGCCGCCGAGCAGGTCGTGCTCAGCTCGGCCTCGAGCAAGACGGCGTACGGCACCGCCTTCGCCCTGAAGGACACCGGTGCGCGGGTGGTCGGTCTCACGTCCGAGGGCAACGTGGAGTTCACCCGCGGGCTCGGGGTCTACGACGAGGTGCTCGCCTACGAGTCGGTCCCGGACCTGACCGAGGCCAGCACCGCGTACGTCGATGTCGCCGGCAGCGCGCCGCTGCGTCGCGCGGTGCACCAGCGGCTCGGCACGCAGGTCGTGCGCGACGTCGTCGTCGGGATCGCCCAGGGCCAGCCCGGTGGCGATCCTGGACCGATCGAGGGCGCCCGCCCGACGATGTTCTTCGCCCCCGACCAGATCGCCAAGCGCAGCCAGGACTGGGGTCCCGGCGGGGTCGAGCAGAAGTTCGGCGAGGCGTGGGGCGAGTTCGCGACCTGGGTGACCCCGCAGATCGATGTCGCGCCCGGCGAGGGCCCCGGAGCGCTCGAGTCGGCCTGGAAGGCGGTCTTCGCGGGTGTCGGCCCGCGGGTCGGCCACGTCCTGACCTTTCCTCCTGCGTAGGTCCTTCAGCAGGTCCTCAGTAGGTCCTCCGGGGCAGGTCCTCAGCAGTAGTGCCCGCCGGGCCGGTCGTTGCGGTCGGCCAGCAGACCGGCGAAGGTCGAGACCGCGATCTCGACCGGCGTGCGCGAGCCGATGTCGAGCCCGATCGGCCGGTGCACCCGTGCGATGTCGGCCTCGCCCACCCCGAGTGCGCGCAGGGCCTCGACATGCGCCGCCGGGCGCTGGTCGGCGTCGCATCGGAGTGGGCGGTCAGGCAGGAGGTGTCCATCACCACATCCTCTCTCGGGAGCGGTCTCGTGGTCCAAGGTGGGGAGAGGCGGGTTCGTCCAGGCCGTGGACCGTACGCACCGAGCGCGGCGCGATGCCCCCAGGCGCGAGCGAAGGCTCGCTGCCACCGGCCACGACCTCACCGTCGCCGAGCGGCCCACGTACCGTCCACTGCCGTTGCCCAACACCCTCGAACGGACGGAGCCCGAATGAGGACCGACATCGCTGAGGCCGTGGAGCGCATCCACGCCGACGTCGTGAGCCGCAACCCTGCGGAACCGGAGTTTCATCAGGCCGTGCGGGAAGTGCTCGACAGCCTGCTCGCCGTCCTGGTCCGTCACCCCGAGCACACCGACCTCAAGACGATCGAACGGATCTGTGAGCCGGAGCGGCAGATCATCTTCCGCGTGCCGTGGCAGGACGATCGCGGCGAGGTGCACGTCAACCGGGGCTTCCGGGTGGAGTTCAGCTCCGCGCTCGGTCCCTACAAGGGCGGGCTGCGCTTCCACCCCTCGGTGAACCTCGGGATCGTGAAGTTTCTCGGGTTCGAGCAGATCTTCAAGAACGCACTGACCGGGATGCCCATCGGCGGCGGCAAGGGCGGCTCGGACTTCGACCCGAAGGGCCGGTCGGACGCTGAGGTGATGCGGTTCTGCCAGTCGTTCATGACCGAGCTCTACCGGCACCTGGGCGAGTACACCGACGTGCCGGCCGGTGACATCGGGGTGGGCGGTCGGGAGATCGGCTACCTGTTCGGCCAGTACAAGCGCATCACCAACCGGTTCGAGGCCGCCGTGCTGACCGGCAAGGGTCTTTCGTACGGCGGTGCGCTGGTGCGTACCGAGGCCACCGGGTACGGCGCCGCCTTCTTCGCCGCCGAGATGCTGGGGGCGAGCGGGCAGAGCCTGGAAGGCAAGACGGTGAGCATCTCGGGTGCCGGCAACGTCGCCGTCTACGCCGTGGAGAAGGTGCAGCAGCTGGGCGGTCGCGTCGTCACGGTCTCGGACTCCGGGGGCTACGTCGTCGACGAGCACGGCATCGACCTCGAGGTGCTCAAGCAGGTGAAGGAGGTCGAACGCGCGCGGCTCAGCACCTACGGCGAGCGGGTGCCGGCCTCGCGCTACGTCCAGGGCGGCAGCGTCTGGGACGTCCCCTGTCAGGTCGCGATGCCCTGTGCCAGCCAGAACGAGCTGGCGGAGGACGCCGCCGTCCGCCTCGTGCGCAACGGCTGTCAGATCGTCGTAGAGGGGGCGAACATGCCGACGACGCCCGCCGCCGTACGGGTGCTGCACGAAGCCGGTGTGGGCTTCGGGCCGGGTAAGGCGGCCAACGCCGGCGGTGTCGCGACGTCGGCGCTGGAGATGCAGCAGAACGCCTCGCGCGACCGGTGGACGTTCGAGCACACCGAGGCCCGCCTGCAGGAGATCATGCGCAGCATCCACACGCGCTGCCAGGAGACCGCCGAGGAGTACGGCGACCCGGGCAACTTGGTGCTCGGCGCGAACATCTCCGGGTTTCTCACGGTCGCCGCGGCGGTCCACGCGCAGGGCTTGGTCTGAGCCCGGGACCGGGCCAGCGGCCCGACCCAGCGTCCCGGCCCGGCGAACGCACTCTTCGGCGCGTCTGCGGTGGCGGTCGCCGCGGGAAGGCTGGGGCCGCGACGCTCTCCGGCGCACCGGGTGAACGCTGACCCTTCCGCCGGCTCGCAACCGATGTCCGGCCGGGACGCGCCGGGTGCCTGCCCGTCCCCGCCTGGCGTGCTGGCGCTCTGCCATCTGGGGTCAGCCAGAGCCACCCTGCCTGGGGTCCAGGCCCGGCGTGGCGGCCGGTCAGAGCAGGGTCACCCACGCCGCACCCGCCTCTGGCACACTCACCGGTGAAGGGGAGTAGTCCGGGCGCCTACGCGGCGTCGTGGTGCGTCGACATACCGGTGGGCAACCACCCGGCGCCTGCGCCCGAACCGGGTGGACGAGACCTTCGGCACCGATCTTTCCGTGCCGAGGTCCTCTCTGCGCCTCGGCAGCCCGACCCGAGGCGCCGCACCCATGACCGCACCGCTGTCCCTGCTCACCCTGCTGCTGCTCGCTGTCGGCGTCTCGGCCGACGCGTTCGCCGTCGCCGTCGGAAAGGGCCTCGGGATGCCCCGGCTCAGAGCCGGCGACGCCCTCCGGCTCGCCGTCGCGTTCGGCCTGGCACAGGCCGTGATGCCGCTGATCGGCTACGTGCTCGGCGCACAGCTCGCCCGCTACGTGATGAGCGTGGACCACTGGGTCGTGTTCGTCTTGCTCGGCGCGATCGGCCTCACCATGCTCCATCAGGCCTGGCGCGGCAACGACGACGAGAAGGACCAGCCGGGGGAGATCTCCCACCGGCAGCTGCTCGTGCTGTCGGTCGCGACCAGCATCGACGCGCTCGCCGTCGGCATCGGGTTCGCGTTCCTGGACGTCAACCTGCTCGGGGCCGTGAGCCTCATCGGCGTCACCACCTTCGGCCTGACCCTGCTCGGCGTCGTCGTCGGGCACCGGGCCGGCGCCCGCTTCCGCCGGCCCGCCGAAGCCGCCGGCGGACTCGTGCTCATCGGGATCGGGACCCGGATCCTGCTCAGCCACCTCGGCGTCCTCTGAACGGACCTGGCCAGAGGCGAGACGCCCGGTCAGAAGGAACGCGCCTGCCGGCGCACCGTGGAGTCAGCGGCGGGCGCCTGCAGCCGTCACCGCCAGGCCGGCTGCAGCGAGGCTGACGGCGCGGGCCAGCCGGGTTGCGCGGGCCACGTCGCGGGCCCCGGGCGCAGGCCCGTCGCCGAGCAGGGGTCGGTCCTCGACCCTGCCGGCGTACGCCAGGCGCCCGCCCAGGGTCCGCCCGAGCGCGCCCGCGAAAGACGCCTCGACCGGGCCGGCGTTCGGGCTCGGGTGCTTGTGCCCGTCTTGTCGCCAGGCCCGCAGGGCGTCGCGCGGGTGCCCGCCGACCACGGGGGCAAGCAGGACGGTCAACGCCGCGGTCAGCCGGGCAGGCGCCAGGTTCAGGGCGTCGTCGGCGCGTGCGGCCGCCCAGCCGAAGCGTCCGTAGCGCGTCGAACGGTGACCGACCATCGCGTCGAGGGTGTTGACGGCGCGATAGCCGAGCAGGCCGGGCGCACCGAGCAGAGCGCCCCAGAACAGCGGCGCGACGACGGCGTCAGAGGTGTTCTCGGCGACCGACTCGACCGTGGCCCGGGCGAGCCCTGCGACGTCCAGCTGCTGCGGGTCACGACCGCACAGGTGGGTGACCCGTTTCCTCCCCCCGGCCAGGTCGTTCGCTTCGAGCAGCCGCGCCATCGCTCCCGCCTCCCGGCCGAGCGTGGTCCCGCCGAGCACGGCCCAGGTGCAGACCGCCACCCCCGCGGGGACCCGTTCAGCCAGGAACCCGAGGCCGACGCACCCGGCGACGAGCGTGGTGGCGTACGCCAGGCCGGCGCCCCTGCTGTCGGCCCAGCATCGACGCTCCAGAGCGGCCGCGGTGCCACCGAACGCGGCAACCGGGTGAGCGGTGCGGGGGTCGGCGATCAGGGCGTCCAGAGCGATGCCGGCGGCGAGTCCGAGGGCGAGCGGGGCAGGCACGTCAGCACCCTAGGAGCAGGCGACCGGAGCCGCGATGTGGTGCCATGGGTGGGTGCGTCTCCCGCTGCTCACCGTCACCCTGCTCGGTCTCACGCTCACCGGGTGCGGGGGTGCCAACACGGTCACCGGTCAGGTCACCGAGGCCGCCGACGAGCGGCTGTGCGTGCAGAAGACCACCCAGGCCGGGCTGTGCTTCGTCGCCACCGCCGAGCAGCTCGACAAGATCCAGCCGGGCGCGTGCGTCGAGGTGACGTTCAGCGGCAGCGCCGACGGCGATCAGCCGGTCGCGACAAAGATCACCGAACGTCAGCCGCCGTGCGTCACGCCGGAGCGCTGACCAGCGGCCAGCTCGACACCGCACGGGTGCTGGCGAGCCGGCTCGTGCCTGGACCCGCGTACCAGCCCGCAGTAGGTCGCACGTCCGCGTAGTCCGCCCCGACCGCGACGGTCACGTAGCCGTCGCCGGCCAGCCGGTCGTGGCACGGGTCGAGCGCCACCGCACGGGCACCGCCCCCCTCGGGGACGAGCACCTGCACCCAGGCGTGCGTGCCGCCCTGACCGACCAGGTGCCCGCTGACGTAGCGCGCAGGCACGCCCAGCAGCCGGCAGAGCGCGAGCATCACGTGCGCCTGGTCCTGACAGACCCCGGCCCCGAGCGCCAGCGCCTCGGCCGCCGTCGTCCGCACCCCGGTCACGCCCTTGGTGTAGGTCACGTGCTCGCGCACCAGGCTGCAGGCGCGCTCCGCCAGCACCAGCGGGTTACCGGCACCCACGCCGCGGGCGAGCGAGCGAAGCGCCCGGTCCGGCTCGGTCAGCGCCGTCGCACGCCGAGCCTCGGCCGACCGCAGCAGGCCGGCGGGCAGCAGAGGAGCGGGCTCGCCGCGCTGCAGCTCGGCGGTGACCGTCATCTCGAGCACCGGCGGGACCCCGGTGAGGCGCACGACGCAGGCAGCCAGCTCGGGTCGTCGTCGGTCCCAGGACACCGTGGCCCGAGGGTCGGACAGCCGGACCTCGCCGTGCAGCAGCCGCTGGTCGCCGATCAGCGGCGGCGGCAGCACGACCAGCCGGTGCACCAGGTTCTGCACCGGCGCGTCGTAGACGTAGCGGAAGCTCTGCTCCAGGCGATATCCGGTCGGCACCGCGTCAGCCTGCCCGGCTCGTGTGTCGGCTGTGTGTCCCGCCCGTGGCGGGATCGGGGAGGCTGGTGCCATGTCGTCCCCCGTGCTGCGTCGTGTCGCTGCTCATCTGTCCTGCATCGTCCACGACCCGGCCTCGCTGGAGCTGCAGATCGCCGTGTCGCGCCCGGTCGAGGAACAGCTCGTCGTCACCCTGGACGGTGAGCCCGTCACGCTGGCCGAGCACGCGTCCGACCACGGCGGTCGGCTCCACCTGGCCGACGTCGGTCCGGGACGCTTGGAGGTGGACTACCGGGCTAGCGCGGGGAGCCCCGTCGCGCCCACCACCGGGCCGCTGGACGCCAGCCGCTACCTCCGGCCGAGCCGGTACGCCGAGAGCGACCGTCTGCTCGCCACCGGGCTCGCCGAGTTCGGCGGCATGACCGACCCCGCCGAGCTGCTGCCGGAGATCGGCCGGTGGGTGGGGACCCGCCTGGTCTACGTGCCCGGCAGCAGCAGCGGCACCGACGGCGCCGTCGACACCCTGCTCGCCCGCCGCGGGGTCTGCCGCGACTACGCGCACCTGGCCGTCGCGCTGCTCCGGTCCCGGGACGTACCGGCCCGGCTCGCCTCGGTCTACGCCCCGGGCCTCGTCCCGATGGACTTCCACGCCGTCGTCGAGGCGCTGGTCGACGGCGTCTGGCGGGTCGTCGACGCGACCCTGCTCGCCCCGCGGCAGACCCTGGTCCGGGTCGCCACCGGCCGCGACGCGGCCGACACGGCGTTCCTGTCCAACTGGGGCGGCCTGGTCGAGCTGGAGGCGATGGAGGTGCACGCCACCGTCGACGGCGACCTGCCCGTCGACGACCTCGACGAGCTGGTCAGCCTCGGCGCCTGATCTCAGGGCCGCGCAGACCGCCGTCGGAACCCGACGATCTCGACCGCCCCGACCATGCACAGCCCGACAACGGCGAAGGTCCACCCGGCGCCCGCGGAGCTGCTGCCGGTGATCGACAGCACGAGACCGAGGACCAGACCGAGAACCACGTACAGAGCACCCATGAGCGCCAGGTTCGCCGCTCGGGGAGAGCCGTAGCGAGAGGCGGACGCCGCGTCCCACGCGGCGCGCGACCGGAAGGCTTCGAGCGACATGCTGTCGACGATAGGGGGACGAGCCGGTCTGTAAGCCGGATCCTGTAGCCAGCCCGGGGGCTGGTGACGACCATCCATCTGGGATCGCTGTTGCCAACGACCTCGTGCGGTCCACCCGCAGGCATCGAACGGGCCGCTCGCCTGCGCAGGAGCCTTGCGACTCCCTCTCGACCTTGCTCCAGGTGGGGTTTGCCGAGCCGCCCGGGTCACCCCGGGCGCTGGTGCGCTCTTGCCGCACCGTTTCACCCTTACCGGCTCGCGCCGGCGGTCTACTTTCTGTGGCACTTTCCCGCGGGTCACCCCGGGTCGCTGTTAGCGACCACCCTGCCCTGTGGAGTCCGGACTTTCCTCGACCTCCCGGAGGAGGCCGCGGCCGTCCGACCGACTCGTCCCGCGGTGGACGCTAGCGCAGGTGGCCGGTGTCGTTGAGGCTGCGGACCACGGCCGGCCCGTCGTCGAACCAGGCAACCTCCGACAGGCACGCGAGGTCCAGGTGCATCCGGTAGAGCGCCGACGGCGGGGCGTCGAGCGCCATCCGCAGCAGCGTCTTGATCGGCGTGACGTGGCTGACGACGACGACGGTCTTGCCTCCGTAGGCCGCCAGCACCCGGTCTCGGGCCTTCCGCACGCGGGTCGCGGTCGCGTCGAAGCTCTCCCCGAACGGCGGCGCCACCGCGGTGCTGCTCATCCAGGCAGACATCTCGGTCGGCCACTTTGCGTGCACCTCCGTAAACGTGTAGCCCTCCCAGTCGCCGAAGTCGGTCTCGCGCAGCCCCTCGTCCACGGCCACCTCGAGCCCGGTGCTGCGGGCGACCGCCTCGGCGGTGGCGCGGGCGCGCTGCAGCGGCGAACAGACGATGGCCTGGGCGCCGGCGTCGGCGAGCCGCCGACCCGCAGCCTCGGCCTGCTCACGACCGAGGTCGGTCAGCTCGGGATCGCCGATGCCGGAGAACCGCTTGTCCACCGACAAGGCAGTCTGACCGTGCCGGAGCAGGAGCATCGTGGTCGGCGTCGTGGACGGTGGCCGCCAGGCGGGTGCGGGCTTGTCGGCGGCGGGCTTGTCGACCTGCGCAAGGAACGCGTCCGCCGCATCGGCCTTGCCGCTGTCGCCCCCGGGACGCCACACCTGACCCTTCGCCTGGGCGTCCATCGCCTCGTTGGCGAGCCGGTCGGCGTGACTGTTCTGCGCCCGCGGGATCCAGGTGAAGCGCACCTGCGGAAGCCGGGCGACCAGGGCGGCGGCCTCTCGGGCCAGCGGCTTCATGTCGGGGTGCTTGACCTGCCAACGGCCGCTCATCTGCTCGACGACGAGCTTGCTGTCCATCCGCACGTCGACCGAGGACGGCTGCAGCTCGAGCGCCGCGGTCAGCCCGGCGATCAGCCCGCCGTACTCCGCGACGTTGTTGGTCGCGCGTCCGATCCCGGCGGCGCGCTCGGCGAGCGTCTCGCCGGTCTCGCCATCCAGCACCGCTGCGCCCCAGCCGGCCGGACCGGGGTTGCCCCGCGAGCCGCCGTCGGCCTCGACGACCACCCGGCCGATCATCTGCGCACCTCTGCGAAAAGATTCACAGCCCGGACTCGGCCGTGCGCACCAGGATCCGACGGCACTCCTCGTGACGCATCACGTCGTCCGGCTTCGCGGCCCGCAGCTCGGCCTTCTCGTTGCTCATCAGCTCCAGACGGCAGGCACCGCAGCGACCACGACCGACCTCGCCGGCGCCGACCCCGCCCTCCTGCTCGCGGATCTTCTCGTACAGCGCGACGAGGTCCGCTGGCATCTCGGCGACCACGGTCGCCCGCTCGGCCCGTCGCGCCGCCACGTCGTCGTCGATTCGGGCCAAGCTGGCGTCGCGGGCGGCGGCGGCCTCCTCCTGCTCCCTGCGGCGACCGTCGCGCTCCTCCAGGAGCGTGTCGAGGCCACCCTGGACGGTCTCGGCCTGCTCCATGAGCTCCAGCTCCTGGTCCTCCAGGTCGCCCTGACGCCTGACCAGCGAGACGTTCTCGTGCTCGAGGTCGGCCATCTGCTTGGCCGCCACGGTTCCCGAGGCCAGCCGATCGTCGTTGCGCTGCTTGCGGGCGCGCACCTGACCGATCTCCCCCTCGAGCTTGCCGGTCTGCCGGGCGAGGTCGCTCGCCTCGGTCTCCAGCCGGGTCACCTCGTCGCGGCTGCCGGCGACCAGCGCCTCGAGCCGCTCGATCTCGGCCGTCTCGGGCAGGGTGCGGCGACGGTGGGCGAGCTGCGCGACGGCGGTGTCGATCGCCGCCAGGTCCAGCAGCCGCAGCTGGGCGAACGGGTCGGCCTTCACTCAGGTCCTCTCGCGTGCAGTCCGAAGGGGTCGGTGACCAGCCTAGAGACGGTGGTCGTGACACCGGTGCGGGCCCGTAGCCGTTCGGCCGCGACCGGCAGCCACGGCGACTCGGTGGCCCAGTGCGCCGCGTCGATGAGCGCGAGTCCCGCTGGTGCTTCCTGGGCAGGGTGGTGCCGCAGGTCGCTGGTCAGGAAGACCTCCGCGCCGGCCTCTGCCGCAGCGTGCAGCAGGCTGTCCCCGGCGCCGCCGCACACCGCCAGGCGCGAGACCAGCCGGTCGGCATCACCGCTGCCGCGCACGCCCCAGGCCGTGCTCGGCAGCACCCTCGCGGCCCGCTCGACCAGGGCGGCGAAGGCGACCGGGGTGGGCAGCTCACCGACCCGACCCAGGCCCAGCGGACCAGGTTCAGCCGCCATCGCCACCAGGTCGTGCGCCACCTCCTCGTACGGGTGCGCGGCACGCATCGCCGCCAGCACCGCGCGGCGAAGGCCCGCGGGCACGACCACCTCGAGCCGGGCCTCCGGCACCACCTCGTCGCGGCCGACCTCGCCGACGGCAGGCTGCGCACCGGGCAGCGGCCGGAAGCGCCCCTGCCCGACGGTCTGCCAGGAGCAGCGGTCGTACGCGCCGATCGCGCCCGCCCCGGCGTCGTGCAGCGCCGCCAGCACGTGCTCCGCGTCGGCCAGGGGGACGTAGACGCCGAGCCGCTCGAGGCCCGGCTCGGCGACCGGCTCGAGCGGCACCCGGTCCTGCAGGTCGAACAGGTCGGCCAGCGCGTCGTTCACCCCGCCCTCGGCCCGGTCGGCGTTGGTGTGCGCGACGAGCAGCCCGCAGCCGCCCCGGATCAGCGCGTGCAACGCCCGACCCTTGGGCGTCGTCGCGGCGACGGTGGTGGTGCCCCGCAGATAGAGCGGGTGGTGGGTGACCAGCATCTGCGCGCCGTTGCGCAGAGCCTCCTCGACGACCTGCTCGGTCGGGTCGACGGCAAGGTGTACGTGCTCGACCTCGGCGTCCGGGTCACCGCAGACCAGGCCGACCGCGTCCCAGTCCTCGGCCAGCGCGGCCGGCCAGTCCGCTTCCAGAGCCTCGACCACGTCGCGCAGCAGCATGGTCACCAGTCTCGCTGCACGCGAGCCGCAACGTCACCGTTCGCGGCCCATGCCCCGGGCTCTGAGTGGGCGCGGAGGGGATCGAACCCCCGACCACCCGCTTGTAAGGCGGGGGCTCTACCGCTGAGCTACACGCCCCGTGCGGTCCTAGGCCGTGCTGTCGGACAGGTCGGCGAGCACCTTGCGGTAGGCGTCGTTGTCGCGCGCGTCCGGGATGGCGTTCACGACCTTGTAGGCCACGACGCCCTGCTTGTCGATGATGAACGTGCCCCGCAGCGCCAGCCCGAGATCCTCCTGCAGCACGCCGTAGGCCTTGGCGACCTCGCCGTGCGGCCAGAAGTCGGCCAGCAGCGGGAACGTGTAGCTCTGCTCCTCGGCCCATCGCTTGTGGGTCGGTCCGCTGTCGACACTGACCGCGAGGGTCTGGACGTCCTCGCTGGAGAAGTCGGAGATCTCGTCGCGGATCGCGCACAGCTCGGCCTGGCAGACGCCGGTGAAGGACAGCGGATAGAAAACGAGCACGACGTTCTTGCGGCCCCGGAAGTCAGCGAGCGAGACCGGCTTCATGTCCTGGTCGAGCAGCGTGAAGTCCGGGGCGGTGTCGCCGACGTCGACCATGGAGGTGCTCCTTGCGGGGGTCAGTGGAAAGGTGAGCGGATGCTAGCCGCCGGCCTCTCGACCGACCCGCTCCTGGGGCAGCACGTGCTGGACTGCTGGGACGCCTTCCTCGACGTCGTGACCGATCCGGCGACCGATCTGTCCCGGCCGTCACGCTTGGCCGGGTGGACCGGGTCTGACGTCTGCATCCACCTCGGCACCTGGGACGACAGCGACGCGCTCGCCTCGATCGTGGCCAGCGCCCGCGAGGGCGGCGACCAGGCGGGGAGCGACGCACGATCGGTCGACGCCGGCAACGAGGCCCTGGTGCGCGCGCACCGGGACGCCAGCCAGGACGACGTCGTGCTCGCGCTGCTCCGCGGCCGCGACGCGCTGGAGGAGTTTTTCGGCGGACCAGAGGATGCCGCGGTCGGGCAGCAGCTGACCCGGTCCAGCCTGGGCCCCCTGCCGGTGCGCACGATCCTGCACGCGGGGACCTACGAGCTGGCCCTGCACGCCCTGGACCTCGCCCCGTGCGGCGCCCCGCGCCCGGCCGACCTGCTGCTGGACCGGGCGCTCGCCGCGCTCATCGACATCACCGGCGGCCTGTCCGCCCGGCTCGACGTCGAGGCCAGCGTCGCGGCACAGACCCCGGACGGTGGCTGGCGTTTCACGAGCAGCTCGGGCGGCTGGCGGACCGAGCGGGTCGCCGCCGGCCCGCTCACGGGCACCGGGGCCACCGCCACGGTCACCGACCTGCTGGACGTCTCCGCCGGTCGCGCCAACCTCGCCCAGCTGCTGCTGACCCGGCGGCTCCAGGTGCACGACCTGACCTCGTTCATGGCGCTGGCCCCGGTCATCAACGAGGTGCCGGGCATCCCCGGCGGCGCCGCCTTGCGCGGCGCGATCGGCGGGCTGGGGAAGGTCCGTCGGCTGCTACGGCTGTGACCTCGGCCCGGTGCGGTCGCATCAGGCCTGGACGGGGCAGGAGCGTCTTATGACCGACCCCACCGCCTTCGTCCTGTTCGGCGCCACCGGCGATCTCGCCAAGCGCATGGTGCTGCCCGCGTTCTACGAGCTGGCCCAGCACGGCCTGATGCCGGAGCGGTGGCTGCTGATCGGCAACGGCCGCGGCGACGTCAGCCACACCGACTTCCGCAGCCTGGTCCGCGGCTCCCTCCAGGAGTTCGGCCCCGACGTCGACGACGACACCTGGGAGAAGTTTTCGCAGAACCTGCGCTTCGCCGGCGGCGGCTTCGACAGCAATGACCCCGGGAGCCTGCTCGACGTGCTCGAGGAGGCCAAGGAGCAGCTCGGGGAGGACGCGCAGTACGTCCACTACCTCGCGATCCCGCCTACGGCCTTCGAGAAGGTCACCCGTGGCCTCGGCCAGCACGACCTCGCCAAGGGCTCGCGGGTCGTGTACGAGAAGCCGTACGGCACCTCGCCGGACAGCTTCCGCGAGCTGGACAAGATCGTGCACGAGGTCCTGGACGAGGAACAGGTCTTCCGGATCGACCACTTCCTCGGCAAGGAAGCCACCCAAGACCTGCACACCGCGCGCTTCGGCAACACCCTGCTGTCGGCCGTCTGGAACTGCAAGCACGTCGCCGCCGTGCAGATCGACGCCCCGGAGACGCTCGACATCACCGACCGCGCGCAGTTCTACGACAGCACCGGCGCGCTGCTGGACATGATCGTCACGCACCTGTTCCAGCTGGCCGCCGAGGTGGCTATGGAACCGCCGGTCTCGATGTCGGCCGAAGACCTGCAGGACGCGAGGGAGACGGTGATCGACGCCTTCCGGCCGCTCCACAAGGACGAGGTCGTCCTGGGCCAGTTCGACGGCTACACGGGCACCGAGGGCGTCGCGGAGGGCTCGACCACCGACACCTTCGTCGCGGCCCGGCTGTGGGTCGACACCGACCGGTGGCACGGGGTCCCGTTCCTGCTCCGCACGGGCAAGCAGCTCGCCGTCAGCGAGCAGCGGGTCAGCCTGCTGTTCCGACAGCCGGACGGCCCGATGACCGACGTGCCGGACCAGGGCACCGTGCTGAGCTTCTCGCTGGCGGGCGCCGGCGAGGTGGATGTCCGACTGGTGGTCAAGCGACCGGGAGCCGAACGCGCCCTGACCACGGCAGAGACCACGCTGCCTCTGTCGTCGCTGCCCGAGGGCGACCCGCTGCCCCCGTACGTGACCCTCCTGCACGACGTGATCGTCGGTGACCGCGCGCTGTTCACCACGCCCGACGGGCTGGCCGGCACCTGGACCACGATCTCGCCGATCCTGGCGGACCGTCCGGACGTCCTGCCGTACGCGCGGGGCTCCTGGGGCCCGACGGCGGCCGACGCGCTGGCCGAGCCCAGCGGCGGGTGGGTGCTGCACGGCTGACCGCTGGACCCGCCGCGGGTGAGCCGTCCTGCGGCGGGGACAGGCATGCGCATGACCACCACCGAGAAGAACGACCAGAGCCTGACCGACCGCGCCGTCGAGCTCGCGGTCCAGAACGCCCACGACGGCGGCAAGCCGTTCGCTTGCCTGGTCGTGGACCGCGCCAGCGGCGAGGTGCTGGTCGAGGCGACCAACCAGGTCGCGCAGTCCGGCGACAAGACCGCGCACGCCGAGATGGTGGCGATCCGCCAACTCGCCGAGGCCGGCCGGGACACCCTGGAAGGTTGCGACGTCTACATCACCGCCTACCCCTGCCCGATGTGTCTCGGCGCGCTCTACTACGCCGCCCCGGAACAGGTCGTGTTCGCCGCGACCCGCGAGCAGGAGGGCGAGCACTACGAGGACGGCAACCGCTACATGAGCCTCGCGACCTTCTACGACGAATACGCCAAGCCGATCGCCGAGCAGAACCTGCCGCTGCGTCAGCAGGAGGTGGCGAACCCGGTCGCGTCGTTCGTGGCGTACGCCAAGGCTCACCCGGACGCCTGACCCTGGCCCCTGCGCTGACTCTGGCCGCTGCCCTGTCCCTGGCCCCTCCCCCTCCCCTTGCACCTGCACCTCCCCCTGCACGTGGCGGCGATCTTCCCCTGATGGGGAACATCTGTCCGAGATGCCCGACATCTGCGGAAGATCAGCGGGGAAGAAGGGGGGTCAGCCGGGGGGCAGCACCGGCGGCGGCGGACGACGGCGAGCCAGGGTGATCCCGGCGCTGGCCACGCTGACCAGCAGCAACGCCACCACCTGGCGTCTGCCCAGCGCCTGCCCGAGCACGACCAGCCCCGCGAGCGCGGCGGCAGCGGGTTCCAGGGCCATCAGCACGCCGAAGACCCGGGTCGGGATCCGGCGCAGCGCCGTGAGCTCCAGGCCGTACGGCAGGATCGAGCTCAGCAGGGCTACCCCGGTGGCGCCGAGCAGCAGCAGCGGTCGGTCGAGCACGGCGGAGGCCCCGGAGAGCCCGAACGGCAGCACCAGCACGGCGGCGAACCCGAGCGCGACCGCCAGCCCCGACAGCCCCGGCAGCTGCTGACCGACCCGGGCGCTCGCGAGGATGTAGCCGGCCCAGAACAGCCCGGCGACGAACGCCAGCAGCAGCCCGGACACCGGCACGCCCTCACCCGGCTGCAGCCCCAGCAGCACGACGCCGGCGGCAGCGAGCAGGGCCCACACCAGGTCGACGAACCGGCGGGTCTGGACGAGCGCGAGCAGCAGCGGGCCGAGGAACTCGACCGTGACGGCGACCCCCAGCGGGACGGTGCGCAGCGAGAGGTAGAAGACCAGGTTCATCCCGGCCATCGCGACCCCGAGCAGCAGCGCCGACTGCCAGGCGCGCACGCTCCACGAACGCACCGCCGGCCGCAGCACCAAGAGCAGGACACCGCCGGACAGGCCGAGCCGCAGCAGCGTGATGCCGGCGGCCCCGAGGTCGTCGAACAGGGTCTTGGCGACCGCGCTGCCCATCTGCACGCTCGCGATCGAGGCCAGCACCATCAGCGGCGCGGGAACCCGCTCGGACCTGCTTGCGGTCACCCCGTCAGGCACGCCGCACCACCATGGCGATCTGCGCCCCGGCCGAGCGGGTCAGCACGACGGTGACCTCGCGCGAGCCGCGCATCCCGAGCTGACGGCGCAGGGTCTCCGGCTCGACCGCGGTGCCGCGCTTCTTGACGACCACCTGTCCCGCGTCGTGTTCTCGCAGGACCCCGCGAAGTCGTTTCAGCCCGAACGGCAGCACCTCCAGGACCTCGAACCAGGTGCCGTACGGGGTGGGCGTCGGCGCGTCCGCGGACACGTAGGCGATCGTCGCGTCCAGCAGCCAGCCGCCGGTCTGCGACACGACCTGCGCGACCAGGTGCGCGCGGATCACGGCGCCGTCCGGCTCGAGCAACCAGCGGCCCGGCGGTCGGACCGCCGGGTCGGGCACCGGGTCGTCGACGAGCGTGCCGCCCGACGGCAGCAGGGTGGCGCTGCGCGCAGGACCGCGACGTGCGGCGCCGCCCCACAGCACGGCCTCCTTCACCTCGCCGCGGAGCGAGACGACCTCCAGCTCGAAGCCCGGCGGCACGGCCTCGTCCGGGATCCCGGGAGCGACCTTCACCCCGAGCGAGGTGCAGCGGTCCCAGCCGAGGATCACCGGGAGCGGAGGAGCGTAGGCACGAGGGTCGAACACCCGGCGCCCTCCGCTACGGCGGGCCGGGTCGGCAAAGACCTCACCGACCGGGGACAGGTCTCGGGCGTCGGCCAGCGCGAGGTGCACGGTGCGGCCGAGCACCCGCGCGTTCTCCGCCGCGAGCAGCAGCCTCGCCTCGTCGGTGTCGATCCCGCGCGAGCCGTCGGGCAGCGTGAGCAGGTCGCCACCGACCGAGCAGCAGACGTCGGTGACCGGCCCGGTGAACCGCCGGGCCCGGTGCGTCGCGACCTCGTGGGAGGTGGCCTGCTCCAGAGCCGGCCCGGTCCACCACAGCTCGTCGCCGCGGGGGTGCTTGACCCGGGCGCGGGCACGCAGCAGCGCCTGCTCCAGGGCCAACGGACCCAGCTCGGGTCCAGACTGCGCGCGGACGTGCTCGGCCGCGACCAGCCGGTGCTGCGGTGCGGTCGGCAGGGTCTGCGCGTACGTCACCGCCGAACGACCGGGGGCAGAGAGCAGCAGGCGAGCCTGCGCGGGGGTCAGCGCTTCTTGCCGCTGCGCGATGCCTTCGGTGCGACGAGCAGGCTGCCCGACCACTCGGGCGCAGCGCTCGCGCTCCGGGTGCTGGAAAGGCCGGCTGTCGGGGCTGCCTCGTCGATGTCGCTGGGCTCGACGTGCCCCTCGCGGCCGACCTTGGGGGTCAGGAGCCAGATCTCCCCCTGGTCGCCGAGGTTGGTCAGCGCGTCGACGAGGGCGTCGACGAGGTCGCCGTCACCCTCGCGCCACCAGAGCAGGATGACGTCGACGACCTCGTCGGAGTCGTCACCGTGGATGGGTGGTTCCTCGACCCGGGCCGTGACGTCGGCCATGAGCTCGGCGTCGATGTCGTCACCCGCCCCGAGCACCTGCACGATGGATCCGGGCTCGATGCCGAGCTTCTCGGCCAGGCCACGCGGTGCCGCGCGGTCCGCGGACGACGTCAAGGAACACCCCTCTCGTCGGCCCGGTGGGGGCCGGTTGCAGGCTCCCCGGTCGAGGGGCCTGGGGTGCAGTCCACCGGAGTCCGGTCCTGGGCGCAAGTGCCGTCACCTGTTCGATGCGTTCAGCCGGTCAGGAAGGACAGGCGCACGGAGCGGTCAGGGTTGTCGAGGTTGAGGTCCACCAGGGCGATCGACTGCCACGTGCCGAGGGCCAGCACTCCGTCGAGCACGGGCACCGAGGCGTACGGGGCGACCAGCGCCGGCAGCACGTGCGACCGTCCGTGTCCCCGGCTGCCGTGGGCGTGGCGCCATCGGCCGTCGGCCGGGAGCAGGTCGGCCAGCGCCGCCAGCAGGTCGTCGTCCGAGCCCGCGCCCAGCTCGAGGATCGCCACCCCGGCCGTGGCGTGCGGGACGAAGACGTGCAGCAGCCCGTCGCCGCGACCCCGCACGAAGTCCGCGCACTCGCGGGTGAGGTCGCGCACGACCTCCTGGGAACCGGTGTGCACGTCCAGCAGCAGGGTGTCCATGCCCGACTGCCTACCCGGGGGTGTCGACCCGACCCGAGCCCGCCACCCGGACCGCCCGTCGGCCGCTCCGTCGGTCGCTCCGTCGGCCGCTCCGGCGACGGCGACACGGGGCTGCGAGCCCCTACCGTGGCCTCGTGGCCGGACCCGACCCCCGAACGCGCGTGCTTGCTGCCGTGGTTGCGGTCGCGGTGGTGGTGGCGATCGGCGCGGTGGTCATCACCGGATCGGGCGGGCAGCCGGACCGGGTCGCCGCACCGACCCCGACCCCCGCCTCGTCACCGTCCCCGGAGCAGGCACCGACCGGGACCCCCGCCGCCCCGGCCACGTCCGCGCTGCTCTCTTACGTCGTCAACACCTCTCCGGACGACACCGCGCTCGGCGAGCAGGCGGTGACCGCAGCGGGCGGCACGGTGATCGTCGCCTGGCCGCAGATCGGCGTCGTCGTCGCTCGGTCGGCGCGCGACGGCTTCGCGCCCGACGTCCGCGCGCAACCCGGGGTGCAGTCCGCCGGGGCGACCCGGACGGCCGCCGTGATCACCGATCCGGACGCCCCTGCGCAGCCAGCGGCGCCCGGCATTACCGAGCCGGGGCTGCCGCCGGAGGGCGACGCCTACGACGTCGCCGCGATCGGGACCGACCGCGCGCACGCCCTGCCCGAGGGTCGCGGGAGCAAGGACGTGCTCGTCGCGGTGCTCGACAACGGCATCGAGGACACCCACCCGGACCTCGCGGGCCAGGTCGACGCCGCCGCCTCGGCAGGCTGCACCGACGGCGGGCGCCTGCGCACCGAACGGTCGGCCTGGTTGCCGACCGAGGGCGAGCACGGCACGCACGTCGCCGGCACGATCGCGGCCCTGGACAACGGGACCGGGGTGGTCGGGGTCGCCCCCGGCGTACGCCTGGCTGCGGTCAAGGTGGTCGACGACGACGGGCTCATCTATCCCGAGTATGCGCTCTGCGGCTACCTGTGGGCTGCGCAGAGCGGGGCGACGGTCAGCAACGCGAGCCTGTACGTCGACCCCTGGCAGTACTGGTGCCCGGCCGACCCCGACCAGGCCGCGGCGATCGAGGCGGTCGGTCGTGCCGTCGCGTACGCCACCGACCAGGGCGTGCTCAACGTCGCCGCCGCCGGCAACGACAGCCGGGACCTGACCGACAAGGGGATCGACACCAGCAGCCCCAACGACACCGTGCCGGTCGACCGCCCGGTCGCCGACACCTGCCTCGACCTGCCGACCGAGCTGCCCGGGGTGCTCAGCGTCGCGGCGACCGGCTCGGCGGGCGACAAGGCGGACTTCAGCAACTACGGCCTCGGCAAGATCGCACTGGCCGCGCCCGGCGTGGACGTGTGGAGCACCACGCTCGGCGGGACGTACGGCGCCCGGTCCGGCACCTCGATGGCCGCCCCGCACGTCGCCGGGGTCGCGGCGCTGCTCGCGAGCCGGATGCCCGGCGCGACCCCGGCCGAGCTGACCGCGGCGCTGCTGCAGGAGGCCGACGACGTCGCCTGCCCGGTGCCCGCCACCGCGCAGCGCTGCGCCGGGACCGACGCCGACAACGCCTTCTTCGGGGCAGGTCTCGTGGACGCCTACGCGGCCGCGGGCGGCTGACCCCGGACCACTCTCTCTGTGGGTCTGCGCGGGACGAATGCCGTTACCGACGGGTAGGGGGTTGACTGGCCCGGTGGGCAGACCCCCGCACCGGACCACCCCCTTCACCTCGGGAGCAGCGTGACCTCGACGAGCGACCCCGCCCTGACCATCGACGGCCTGCCGAGCCAGCTACCGGACTCCGACCCGGCCGAGACCCGCGAGTGGATCGAGTCCCTCGACGCGATCATCGCCAACAACGGGTCGGCGCGCGCCCGCTACCTCATGCTCAAGCTGCTCGAGCGCGCGCGCGAGCAGCAGGTCGGGGTGCCGGCGCTGCGCAGCACCGACTACCTCAACACGATCCCGCCCAGCCGCGAGCCGGACTTCCCCGGCGACGAGCACATCGAGCGACGGATCCGGGCGTACGTCCGGTGGAACGCCGCGATGACCGTCAGCCGCGCGAACCGTCCGGAGATCGGGGTCGGCGGGCACATCGCGACCTACGCCAGCGCCGCCTCGCTCTACGAGGTCGGGTTCAACCACTTCTTCCGCGGCAAGGACCACCCCGGCGGCGGCGACCAGATCTACCTCCAGGGTCACGCCTCCCCCGGCATCTACGCCCGTGCCTACCTCGAGGGCCGGCTGACCGAGCACCACCTCGACGCCTTCCGGCAGGAGAGCCTGCCCAACGGTCTGTCGTCCTACCCGCACCCGCGCCTCATGCCGGACTTCTGGGAGTTCCCGACCGTCTCGATGGGCCTCGGCCCGCTCGCCGCGATCTATCAGGCCCGGTTCAACCGCTACCTGCACTCGCGCGGGATCAAGGACACCTCCCAGCAGAAGGTCTGGTGCTTCCTGGGTGACGGCGAGATGGACGAGCCGGAGTCGCTCGGTGCGATCGGCGTGGCGGCTCGCGAGGAGCTCGACAACCTGGTCTTCGTCGTCAACTGCAACCTGCAGCGGCTCGACGGTCCGGTCCGCGGAAACGGCAAGATCATCCAGGAGCTGGAGAGCAGCTTCCGCGGAGCGGGCTGGAACGTCGTCAAGGTCGTCTGGGGCCGCCAGTGGGACGATCTGCTCGCCAAGGACCACGACGGTCTGCTGCTCGGCGCGATGAACAACACGCCCGACGGGCAGTTCCAGACCTACTCGGTCGAGCCCGGCGCCTACACCCGCGAGCACTTCTTCGGCACCGACCCGCGCCTGGCGAAGATGGTCGAGCACCTGTCCGACGAGCAGATCCGCGGCCTGCCGCGCGGCGGTCACGACTACCGCAAGGTTTATGCGGGCTTTGACGCCGCCGCCCGCACGGTCGGTCAGCCCACCGTGATCCTGGCCCACACGATCAAGGGCTGGACGCTCGGCAAGGACTTCGAGGGCCGCAACGCCACGCACCAGATGAAGAAGCTCACCAAGCCCGAGCTGAAGGAGCTGCGCGACCGGCTGCTCATCGACATCAGCGACCGCGCGCTCGAGTCCGACCTGCCGCCCTACTTCCACCCGGGGCCGCACAGCGCCGAGATCGAATACATGAAGGAGCGGCGCGACGCGCTGGGTGGCCCGATCCCCCGCCGGGTCCTGCGGGCCAAGCCGCTCACCCTTCCGCCGGCCACGGTCTACGACGACCTCAAGAAGGGGTCCGGCAAGCAGAAGGTCGCGACCACCATGGCCTTCGTACGCCTGCTGAAGGACCTCATGAAGGACAAGGGGATCGGGCAGCGCATCGTCCCGATCATCCCGGACGAGGCCCGCACGTTCGGCATCGACGCGATGTTCCCGACCGCCAAGATCTACAGCCCGCACGGCCAGCGCTACGAGTCCGTCGACCGCGCCCTGCTGCTGTCCTACCAAGAGTCGACGGTCGGGCAGATCCTGCACGAGGGGATCACCGAGGCCGGCTCGATGGCGTCGGTGATCGCCGCCGGTTCCTCGTACGCGACGCACGGCGAGCACATGATCCCGGTCTACGTCTTCTACTCGATGTTCGGGTTCCAGCGCACCGGCGACCAGATGTGGGCGATGGCCGACCAGCTGGCCCGCGGCTTCTTGCTCGGCGCGACGGCTGGCCGCACGACGCTGAACGGCGAGGGGCTGCAGCACCAGGACGGGCACTCGCTGCTGCTGGCGTCGACCAACCCGGCGGTGGTGGCGTACGACCCGGCTTTCTCCTACGAGATCGCGTTCATCGTCGAGGAGGGCCTGCGGCGGATGTACGGCGAGACGGGGCGGGAGGGACAGGGAGAGGACGTCTTCTTCTACCTCACCGTTTACAACGAGCCCTCTCCGCAGCCGCCGATGCCGGAGCTCGACGGACTGCGAGAAGGGGTGCTCCGTGGGCTCTACCAGCTTTCTGCGCGGGACGGCGCAAAAGCGCAGATCCTCGCGAGCGGGGTGTCGGTGCGGCATGCGCTGGAGGCCCAGCAGCTGCTCGGAGAGCACTGGGGGATCGCCACCGACGTCTGGTCGGTGACCTCGTGGAACGAGCTGCGCAACGACGCGGTGGCCTGCGAGCAGGAGCTGCTGCTGGACCCGTCGTCGGAGCGGCGGCCCTACGTCGAGCAGGCGTTGCCCGACGGATCGACGTTCGTCGCGGTCAGCGACTGGATGCGCGCCGTGCCCGACCAGATCGCGCGCTGGGTGCCCGGCGACTGGAGCTCGCTCGGCACCGACGGCTTCGGTCGCTCGGACACCCGGGCAGCCCTGCGTCGGCACGTCCACACCGACCCCGAGTCTGTCGTCGTCGCCACCCTGGCCGCGCTCGCCCGGCGCGGCGAGGTCGAGCACTCGGTCGTGCAGGACGCGATCGCTCGCTACGACCTGCGCTCCGACCGGGTCGACCCGGGCAAGGACACCCAGGAAGGCAGCTCGGAGGTTTCGGGCTGAGCTCGGCCCATCCGACCCGGGCGCAGGTGCTTCCTCCGGCCCCGCGGGGGTAGTCCGCTGAGCATGGAGCGAGGAAGCGACAAGCACGGGGCCCGGATGGATGACGCGATGGCCGAGGAGGTCGACGGGACGCTGACGGCCGGGAAGCAGACCCGGGCGGAGGAGTTCCTGGAGGCCGAGCCCAGCGGGGAGGACCAGCCCGACGTCGACCGCGACCCGGACGGGGCGATGACCGGGGGCGTCCCGGACGGCATGACCGCTGAGGGCGTCGAGCAGCGGTCCCGGATCGCCACGTTCTTCGGCACCCACGTGTGGCCGGCCACCGGCGAGCAGCTGGTCGCCGTGGCGCGGGAGCGGGAAGCGCCTGACGACGTGCTGGCGCAGCTGTCCTACGTTCCGCAGGGTCGTTCGTACGCCACGTTCGGCGAGGTATGGGAGGCGCTCGAGGGCGGGCGCGAGGAGCACCGCAGCTGACCGGGAAGAGACCGGGATCGCTCTTGGTTGTTGCACCGTCAACAACTCGAGGAGACCCATGACCGACCTGTTCGCCCCGTTCCCGCTCGGCCCGCTCCAGCTGAAGAACCGCCTGGTGATGGCGCCCCTGACCCGCAACCGCGCCGGTGAGGGCGAGGCCCCGACCGAGCTTGCGGCCACCTACTACGCGCAGCGCGCGAGTGCTGGCCTGATCATCAGCGAGGGCACGCAACCGAGCGCGGTCAGCCAGGGCTACCCGCACACGCCCGGACTGCACACCGACGCCCAGGTCGCGGGCTGGCGCCTGGTCGCGGACGCCGTGCACGACGCGGACGGGCTGATCATCGCGCAGATCATGCATGCCGGCCGGATCGGGCACCAGGCCATCACCGGGCTCCAGCCGGTCGCCCCGTCGGCGATCACTCCTGCCGGCCAGGTCTACACCGAGCAGGGCATGCAGGACTTCGGCGCGCCCCGCGAGCTGGCCACCGACGAGCTGCCCGGCGTGATCGCCGAGTTCGTCGACGCTGCCCGCCGCGCGATCGACGCCGGCATGGACGGGGTCGAGCTGCACGCCGCCAACGGCTACCTGCTCCAGCAGTTCCTCTCCGACAGCACCAACCACCGCACCGACGGCTACGGCGGCTCGCCGAAGAACCGGGCCCGCTTCGTCATCGAGGTCGCCCAGGCCGTGACGGCCGCGATCGGCGCGGACCGGGTCGGCATCCGGGTCTCGCCCGGCGGCACGTTCAACGACATCGCCGAGACCGAGACCGCCGCGACCTACCAGGCGCTGCTGGCCGGTCTCGCCCCGCTCGGCCTGCTCTACCTGCACATGATGGAAGGGGCCGAGACCGACTTCCGCACGGCGCTGCGGGCGCAGTGGGACGGGACCGTCATCGTCAACACCGGCTTCGGCGGGCCGTCCGACCTCGTCACCGCACAGCAGAGCGTGGACGGCGGCCAGGCCGACCTGTTCTGCATGGGCCGTCCGTTCCTCGCCAACCCGGACCTCGTCCAGCGGCTCCAGACCGGGGCCGAGCTCAACGAGCCGGACGCCTCCACGTTCTACGCCGGCGGCGCGAAGGGCTACACCGACTACCCCACGGTGCAGGCTGCCTAAGCCCTTGACCTGACGGCAGGGTCGGGGAGACCGTCGGCCGCCTGAGCCGGACGCGCACCCCACCGTTGCCTGTCGTGACCCGTACGCGTTGGCGGGGTTCTGGTCCCCGGCCCTGAACCTGGTCGAGGGCCCCGCCGACCCGAACGGGCCCCGAGGACGACGAGGCCTGCCTGATCGACCCGACCGGGCGGCAGCCCGCGCTGCTGTTCGTCCGGGTGCCCGAGCGCAAGAGCGTGCAGAACCGGCTGCACCTGGACCTCGAGCCCGCGACCACCCGGGAGACCGAGGTCGCGCGGCTGCTGGCGCTGGGAGCGACCCTGCTCGACGACCGTCGTCGCCCGGACGGCAGCGGTTGGCAGGTGCTCGCTGACCCCGAGGGCAACGAGCTCTGTGTCGAGCGCACCCCTGCCGAGCGTGGCAACCCCGGTCCGGTCGACACCGGGCAGCGAAAGATGCCGCAGGTCCTGCGTACGGCCGGCGAGCGCGAGACGCTCGAGGGATTGCTGGAGTGGTATCGCGAGGGCGTCGTCCGCAAGCTCGACGGGGTCACGCAGGACGTTGCCAGCGCGTCCCCGGTGCGGTCCGGCACGAGCATCGCCGGGCTGGTGAAGCACCTCGCCGTGGTGGAGGACGGCTGATTCACCAGCGACCTCGAGGGGGGCAGCGACCCGTGGGCGCACGTCGACTAACAGGACGACCCGGAGTGGGAGTGGCGCACCGCCCGCGACGAGCCGGTGGCCCATGATCATGCGGCCTCGCACGGTGCTCTCGGTGCGACGCGTGCGACGAGCCCCGGACACCGCCGGCACACGTTGTGCCCCGACCACTGCGGAGCGGAGACGCTGACCTGCGCAGCGGCTGCACGCGACGGCGCAGCGCAGCACAAGGTGTGCAGCCTGCACACCTTGTCGGCCGGAGCCCGGACGAACGGCGGTCAGGCACTGCCCCTACCTGCGTGGATGCTCCGGCCACGAACGAGCCCGTAGACAACGTGTGCGCAGGGATCACGCGTGGCCACCTCCGGACCAAGGGGCACTTTGAGCGATTCGCCGACGCCTGACCCGTGAAGGTGGGCGACGGACAGCGCGCCAGCGTTCAGCGGTCCCGGTGGGTCCAGGCCAGCAGGTCATCGGCGCACATCGTGTTGACGACGCGGTCCGGCCCGATGCCCGTGAGGTGGGCCCGCTCGCACCCCAGGTGTTGCCAGTCGAGCTGGCCGGGCGCGTGGGCGTCGGTGTCGATCGCGAACCGGCACCCGGCCTCGTACGCCAGCCGTAGCAGCCGCTTGGGCGGGTCGAGCCGTTCGGGCCGGGAGTTGATCTCGACCGCCACGCCGAACTGGGCGCAGGCGGCGAACACCACCTCGGCGTCGAACTCTGACTCCGGCCGACCCTTGCCACCCCGACCGTGACCGACGACCTGACGACCGGTGCAGTGCCCGAGCACGTCGGTGTGCGGGTTGCTGATCGCGGCGACCATCCGCGGGGTCATGTCCTGCGAGGCCATCCGCAGCTTGCTGTGCACGCTGGCCACCACGAGATCGAGGCGGGCCAGCAGCTCGGGCTCCTGGTCCAGCGTGCCGTCAAGGTTGATGTCGCACTCGATCCCGGTGAGGATGCGGAACGGTGCCAGCTGCTCGTTGAGCGCGGCGACCACGTCGAGCTGGGCGCGGAGCCGGTCGGCGGACAGGCCGTTCGCCACCGTGAGCCGCGGCGAGTGGTCGGTCAGCACGACGTAGTCGTGGCCGAGGTCGCGGGCTGCCCGGGCCATCTGCTCGATCGGCGACCCGCCGTCGGACCAGTCGCTGTGCGTGTGGCAGTCGCCCCGCAACGCCGCCCGCAGCGCCGCGGCACCCTCGGCGACCGGGGTCTGTCCGAGGTCCCGCACCCTGCGGAGATAGACCGGCTCCTCCCCCGCGAGCGACTCGCTGACGGCGAGCGCCGTGACCTTGCCGATCCCGGGGAGCTCGGTGAGCGTGCCGTCTGCGACCCGGCGTGCCACCGACTCGGGACCCGC
This sequence comes from Mycobacteriales bacterium, assembly GCA_038236005.1. Taxonomy (GTDB): domain Bacteria; phylum Actinomycetota; class Actinomycetes; order Mycobacteriales; family SCTD01; genus CANKBT01. The sequence continues at coordinate 32,293 of JBBSTI010000009.1, forward strand.
TTCGGTCAGCGTTCTCGCGGCCGTACGAAAAGCCCGCACCCGGTAGGTCGGCTCGAGCGCGCGTTCCAGGCAGAACGCGATCTCTTCCAGGTCGGCGACCGGGTCACGCGGGCTCACGGGCGCACCGCCCCGGGCTCACGGATCGCACGAGACACACCGAGCGCAAGGACGACGACCGCGGTCGTCCCGAACCCGAGCAGGAGCCCCGCGACGACGTCGCTCGGGTAGTGCACGCCGATCAGCACCCGGGTCGCCGCGACCAGGAGCGGCACACCAGCACCCAGCAGCCACCAGAGCCGCTGGGCGGGCCTCAGCGCGACCAGCACCACGGCGAGCACGGACCAGGTCGCCGCCGCAGCCAGCGCGTGCCCGGACGGGAACGAGGGCCCGAACGCGGTCGCCACCGGTTCGTCGAACACCGGCCGCGGCCGGTCGACCAACGCCTTGATCCCCGTGCTCAGGACCTGGGATGCCACCCGGACCAGCAGGACCACGACCGCGAGACGGGCCCGGCGAGCGCGCCACAGCAGCAGCACGGCCACCAGCGCGACGGCGGTCATCACCGCCGGATCGCCCAGGTGGGTCGCCAGGCGCGCGAGCAAGGAGACCCACGGACGGTGTGCGTCGAGTCGTTCGGCGGCGCCGCTCACGGCGTCGTCGAGCCGCAGCAGCGGACCGTACGAGGACAGGACCAGCAGCGCGAGAAGCAGCGCCGGCAGCGCCGCAGCGGCCCCGACCGCCGCTGCCGCCCGAGGAGACCTCATGCGGTCATCGCGCGCGACAGCTGCCGCACCGCGACCCACCAGGCGAGCGCGGTGAACCCGAGCAGCACCGCGAGGCTGACCATCCACGACCCGACCGAGGTCTGCGCGAAGGCGACGGCGCGGAACAGCTCGACGACGTGGGTCACCGGGTTGAGCTGGGCCGGCCACCGAAGCCAGGCCGGTGCGGTCTCGAGCGGGACGAACGAGCCGGCGACCGCGAACATCGGCACGACGAAGCCGGCGATGACGAACGTGAACTGGTGGGTGCTCTTGAGCCGCGCGGCGAAGATGGCGCCCAGGCACGCAAACCCGAACCCGCCGACCAGCCCGATCACCGGCGCGAGCACGACGGTCGGCGCGAGCCCCACCCCGAACAGCGCCGCCACCGTCAGGGTGACCGCGGCGGTCCCGGCCGCACGCACCCCGGTCCAGAGCGCCTCGCCGGTCACCAGCTCAGCGACCGTGATCGGCGTCGAGAGCAGTCCGCCGTAGAGGTGGTTCTCCTTGCGCCGGAAATAGCCGTCGATCAGGCCTGGGAAGAAGCCGGTGAACAGCACCCCGATCCCGGCGGCGCCGGTAGCCATGAAGTCCAGATAGGGCAGGCCGGCGACGTCGGCGACCAGGGCCCCGAAGCCGTAGCCGAAGGCGAGCAGGTAGACGATCGGCTCGACCACCGACCCGAAGACCAGCGAGCACCAGACTCGCTTGAACACCCGCCACTCCCGGACGAAGAGCGCACCGACCGCGTCCGTGCGGAACCGCACGTCCTGTTCGTCGGCCCGCAGGTCAGGGGTCGTCAGGACGGTCACAGCACGGCTCCGGTCAGGCTCACGAACACGTCCTCCAGGTTCGCAGGTCGCCGGACGCCCCGCCTGATCAGCTCGGCGAGCCCGTCCGGCAGCCCGTGGGCGTCATGCGCCTCGCCGTCGGTGAACAGCGCGACCGATGTGCCGGCCGGACGCGAGGCGATCCCTACGGCCCGGGCGTCCCGGGTGACGCTGTCACGCCGGGCCGCGTCGCCGTGCACCTCGACCACCTCCGCGGACCTGACGTGTCGCACGATCAGCTCGGTCGGGCTGCCGCTGGTCAGGAGGCGGCCGTGGTGGACGACCGCGACGGTGTCGCAGAGCCGCTCGGCCTCCTCGATGTAGTGCGTGGTGAGCACGACGGTGGCTCCGGTCTGGCGTACGGCCCCGATGGTCTGCCACAGCTCCTGACGGATCTGCGGGTCCAGGCCCACCGTCGGCTCGTCCAGCAGCACCAGCTCGGGCCGGTGCAGCAGCCCCCGCGCGATCAGCAGCCGCCGGCGCATCCCGCCGGACAGCTGTTCGACGAAGGCGTCCGCCTTGTCGGTGAGCCGGGCCAGCTCCAGGCCGGCCTGGACGGCGGCGGCCCGCTCGGCGCGCGGGACCCCGTAGAGCCGGGCGAAGACGTCCAGGTTGTCGCGGCAGGTGATCTCACCGTCGAGGTTGTCCAGCTGCGGCACCAGCCCCAACCCGGCGCGCACCGCGCGGGACCGGGCGGGCAGCGGGAGCCCGAGCACCTCGATCGTCCCGGCGTCCGGCACGGTCGCGCCGGTCAGGAGCGACATCAGGGTCGACTTGCCGGCACCGTTGGGCCCGAGCAGCCCGAAGCAGACCCCGCGGGGCACGACCAGGTCCAGACCGTCCAGCGCGGTCACGTCCCCGAAGCGCTTCAGGACCCCGGCGAGCCGGATCGCGGCGCTGGAGGGCACCGGGACACGCTAGCCGCGGCCCGCCTCGTACGTTGGTGATCTTGGGCCGAAAAAGCCGGCCAAGATCACCGAGGCTAGGAGACGGACCGGTAGACGGTCAGCAGCCGGTCAGACGCGTGCAGCCGCAGGCGCTGCGGACCGGTCTGCGCCTCGCCGTCGAGGGCGACGGTCAGCGGCGCGTCTGACACCACCCACACCTGCTCGACCTTCTCCCGACGGTAGGCGCGGCTGCTGCCGAGCCGACCCGCCAGCAGCGCGAGCACGAGCCGGGTCCGCGCCCACGGCAGGTCGGCATCCAGCAGGCGCAGGTCCAGCAGCGGCTCGTCCAGCCGCGGCCGCCAGGCGGGCGCGAAGCCGGCCGGCCGGTAGACCCCGTTGCCGGCGAACAGCGTCCAGAGCGTGCGTGGCCGACCGTCCACCTCCACGTGGACCGGCTCGCCGTCGCGCAGCACAGCGATGCTCGCCAGCACCATCGCCGGCCACTTCCCGATCGCCCCCTCGCGTCGCTCCCTGCGCTGCACGAGCTCGGGGTAGACGCCGAGCGCGAAGGTGTTGAGAAAGATCCCCTGCTGTCCGTCGTGCGGGCCCTCGGAGCTGACCCCGACGATCACCCCGACCGCCTGACCCAGCTGCACGGCCGAGAGGGTGTCCTGCACCGCGACGCCCAGGTCGACCGCGAAGTGGTTCAGCGTGCCGCCCGGAAAGACAGCCAGCGGCAGCCCCGCGTCCAGCGCCGACGTGGCCGCGGCAGCGACCGTGCCGTCACCGCCGCAGACCCCCAGCACGCGGCAGCCGCCCGTCGCCTCGGCGAGCGCATCGCCGAGCCCGTCGCCGTCCGTACGCACCAGCCGGGCCCGGGGCAGCGCAGCCTCGATGGTCCGGCAGACCTGTTCGGCGGCGTCCGGCCCGTGGCCGGACGCGCGGTTCACGACCACCCTGAGACCGTCGCCGTCGGGCAGCGCCGGGGCGGGGCGCGAGCGAGCCCCTGCGCGGTCGGTCGGCACCGGCCACGCCCTGGTGAGCGAACCCGCCACGAGCGCTCCGAGCCCCAGACCAACCAGCACGTCGCCCGGGTAGTGGACGCCGGTGTGCACCCGCCCGTACGCCACCCCCGCCGCGAGCGCACCCACCGGGACAGCGAGCCACGGCTGCTCGAGCCCGACCCCCACCGCGAAGGCGGCGGCCGACGCGGAGTGGCCGCTGGGGAACGAGGACGTCGTCGGCTGGGTGCGCAACCGGCGGACCATCGGGACCGGATCGAGGTCCGGCCGCGACCGGCCGGACGCAAGCTTCGCCGGAACGTTGGCGATCGCGCTGGCCAGCCCCAGCGACACCAGACCGCGCAGCGCGGCGCGACGCTGCGGTCGACCGCCGGTGGACAGCACCGCCGCGATACCCAGCCAGAGCCGACCATGGTCGGCGGCGCGGGTCAGCGGCGGGACCAGGCGGTCCAGCGGCGTACCGCGCAGGCCCGCCAGCCGTCGGTAGGCCGCCAGGTCACGCTCGTGCAGGGCTCGCAACATCTCGACCTCCACCCGCGTGACGGCAGCCGGCACCGAGGACCTGCCCGTCAGACGACCTGGTGCAACCAGGTGACCTCGGCGCCGTCGGCCCCGCGGCGGTAGGGCTCCAGCTCGTCGTCCCACGCGGCGCCGAGCAGCTGGTCCAGGCCCAGCGCCAGCTGCGGGCCGGTGCGGGTCGCCAAGAGCGAGCGCAGCCGATCCTCCGAGACCAGCAGGTCCCCGTTGACGCTGGTCGCGCAGCGAAAGACGCCGAGCGAGGGGGTGACCGACCAGCGCTCGCCGTCGGCGCCCGGGCTGGCCTGCTCGGTCACCTCGAAACGCAGCACGGACCAGCCGCGCAGGGCTGCGGCGAGCCGGCCAGCCGTGCCCGACTCGCCGCGCCAGGACAGCTCGGTGCGCAGCATCGAAGGGTCGGCAGGCTGCGCGGTCCAGGGCAGGGAGACGCGCACACCGAGCTGAGCGGCCACCGTCCACTCGACGTGGGGGACGACCGCGGACGGGCAGGAGTGCACGTGGAGCACTCCGGAGGTGCGGGGCACGGTGTCTCCTAGGGGTCGAGGGGCGCCTTCCCCAGCGGCCTCGTCCCAGCAGTCACTCGTGTCCCGTGGTTGCCCGCACATCATGCCCTGGGAAAGGCGTCTGGACAAGCCACCGCCCGATCCCGTCCAACAGGGCCTGCTGGGTGGCCGCCGGAGCGAGGGATCCGCGCACCGAGCAGGAGGCCAGGTCGGCGAGGGCCGCGTCGGACAGCCCGAGATGGTGACGAGCGGTCTCGTACTGCTCGGTGAGCCCGGACCGGAACAGCAGCGGGTCGTCGGCCGACAGCGCCACCAGTACCCCCGCCTGCCGCAACGCCACCACCGGGGAGGCCGCCAGGGACGGCAGCACCCCGAGCGCGGCGTTGCTCGCCGGGCAGACCTCGCAGACCACCTGCTGCTCGGCCAGCCGATCGAGCAGCGCCGGGTCCTCCACGGCCCGCACCCCGTGCCCGAGCCGCACGGCGTGCAGGTGGTCCAACGCCTCGCGCACGCTGCGCGGCCCGCGCAGCTCACCGGCGTGCGGCACCCCCACGAGCCCGGCGTCCCGGGCCAGCCGGAACGCCTTCGAGAAGTCGGCGGTCACCCCGCTGGTCTCGTCGTTGGACAGCCCGAACCCCACCACGCCCCGTCCAGCGAACCGGCGCGCCAGTCGCGCCAGCGCCTCGGCCTCGGCCGGGTGGCGCGTCCGGTTCGCGGCCACGATCAGCGCCGTCCCGACCCCGCACGCCCGGCCCGCCTCCGCCAGTGCGTCGAGCACCAGCTCGACGGTGGCCTGCAGCCCCCCCAGGTAGGGGGCGTAGGACGTCGGGTCGACCTGCAGCTCGAGCCAGCCCGAGCCGGCGGCCGCCTCGTCAGCGACCAGCTCGGTCACCACGCGCCGCACCTGCTCCGGCCCGGTGAGCAGCGCGCGCGCCGCGTCGTACAGCCGTTGGAACCGGGTCCAGCCGTGCCGCATCGTCACGTCGACCTGCGCCCCGCCCGGACCGAGCAGCCCGGCCGGCAGGCGCACGCCCGTCTGCTCCGCGAGCTGCACCATGGTCTCTGGACGCATCCCGCCGGTGAGGTGCAGGTGCAGGTGCGCCTTCGGCAGCGTCCCCAGATCCCTCATGGCCCTCCCGTCTTCCACAACCGTCTCCTACGCAGCGATCCCACTGTGTCCTGCGCCCGCCTGCTCTGGCTCGATGGCAAACTACGGGGGCTGCCCCGACCCGAAGGACACCTGTTGACCGCTCCTGCCCCCGTCCCCGTCGACGATCCCGTCGACCGCTACGACGCCGGCAGCCTGCAGGTCCTCGAGGGCTTGGAGGCGGTGCGCAAGCGGCCCGGCATGTATATCGGGTCGACCGACTCCAAGGGCCTCACCCACCTGGCGTACGAGATCGTCGACAACGCCGTGGACGAGGCGCTGGCCGGGCACTGCGAGCGCATCGAGGTGGTCCTGCACGAGGACGGTTCGCTCGAGGTCCACGACGACGGCCGCGGCATCCCGGTCGACGTGCAGAAGGCCACCGGGATGACCGGCGTCGAGCTGGTGATGACCAAGCTGCACGCCGGCGGGAAGTTCGGCGGCGAGGGCTACAAGACCTCCGGGGGTCTGCACGGGGTCGGCGCCTCGGTCGTCAACGCGCTGTCGCGCCGGGTCGACGTGGTGGTCCGCCGCGGCGGACGGATCTACACGATGAGCTTCCAGCGGGGCGTGCCGGGGGTCTTCGACGACGCGGACCGATTCACCCCACGGGACGGGCTGTCGGTCGCCGGCAAGACGCCGCGCGGCCAGACCGGGACCTCGGTGCGCTGGTGGCCGGACCTTGCGCTGTTCACCCGCGGCTCGACGGTCGACCTGCAGGACCTGCGCGACCGGTTGCGACAGACCGCGTTCCTCGTGCCCGGCCTCACGCTCGAGCTGCGGGGCCACGGGCTGGCGGACGAGTCGTTCCGCTTCGACGGCGGACCGGTCGACTTCGTCGAGCACCTCGCCGCCGACGGGGCGCTCTGCGACGTGCTGCACCTGACCGGCGACGGGCACTACAAGGAGACCGTCCCGGTGCTCACCGACTCCGGGATGACCACCCAGGAGCTGGAGCGGCACTGCGAGGTCGACGTCGCGCTGCGCTGGGGCGTCGGCTACGACACGACGTTGCAGACCTTCGCGAACGTGGTGCGCACCGGGCACGGCGGCACCCATCAGAACGGGTTCGAGCGCGCGCTGCTGAAAACTTTGAGCGAAGCGGCGAAAACCTCCAAGGTGCTGCTGGTGAAGGACGCGCCGCTCATCAAGGACGACGTGCTGGAAGGCCTGACCGCGGTCGTCACCGTCCGACTGCCCGAGCCGCAGTATCTCGGGCAGACCAAGGACGAGCTGGGCACGCCGGGGGTCGCCAAGATCGTCGCTGATGTCGTGAGCAGGGGCCTGCGCACCGAGCTGCTGGACGACCGCAGGCGCAAGGCCCAGGCCCGCACCATCCTGGAGAAGGTCGTGGCGGCGAGCCGCACCCGGCTGGCCGCGAAGGCCAGCAAGGACGCCGCCCGGCGCAAGACGGCGCTGGAGAGCAGCACGCTGCCGGCCAAGCTCGCCGACTGCCGCTCCACCGACGTCGGTCGCACCGAGCTGTGGCTGGTCGAGGGCGACAGCGCGCTCGGCACCGGCAAGATGGCCCGCAACAGCGAGTTCCAAGCGCTGCTCCCGCTGCGCGGGAAGATCCTCAACGTTCAGAAGGCCGGCGCGTCGGACATGCTCAACAACGCCGAGTGCGCGGCGATCATCCAGGTGGTCGGGGCCGGCACCGGCCGCACCTTCGACCCGGACGCGATGCGCTACGGCAAGGTCGTGCTGATGATGGACGCCGACGTCGACGGCGCTCACATCCGCTGCCTGCTCATCACCCTGTTCGCGCGCTACATGCGACCGGTCCTGGAGACCGGCCGGCTCTATGCCGCCGTGCCGCCGCTGCACCGCATCGAGATCTCCGGCGTCAAGGAGCCGGTCTACACCTACAGCGAGAAGCAGCTGCACGTCGAGGTCGCCCGGATCGAGAAGCGCGGCGCCAAGGTCAAGGGGCAGATCCAGCGCTACAAGGGTCTCGGCGAGATGGACCCCAGCCAGCTCAAGGAGACGACGATGTCGCCGGCCTCGCGCACGCTGCGACGGATCCTGCCGGGTGAGGTCGACGCCGCCGAGCGCACGCTGGAGCTGCTGATGGGCAACGACGTCGCGCCGCGCCGGGACTTCATCGTCGCCTCCGCAGGGCGGATCAGCCGCGAGAGCCTGGACACCTGAGATGGCCCGCCGCGCAGCGACCCCCGCCCCGTTCGAGGGCGACGGGACGATCACCGAGACCACCCTGGTCGAGGAGATCGAGACCAGCTATCTGGAGTACTCCTACTCCGTCATCTACTCCCGGGCGCTGCCCGACGCGCGCGACGGGCTCAAGCCGGTGCACCGCCGGATCCTCTACTCGATGCACGACACCGGGCTTCGTCCCGATCGGCCGTACGTGAAGAGCGCCCGCGTCGTCGGCGACGTGATGGGGCGCTTCCACCCGCACGGCGACTCCCCGATCTACGACGCGATGGTCCGGCTGGCTCAGGGCTTCGCGTTGCGGCTGCCGCTCATCGACGGGCACGGCAACTGGGGTTTCTCCCCGGACGACTCCCCGGCCGCCTCCCGCTACACCGAGTGCCGCCAGGCGCCCGCCGCGCTGCTGCTGACCACCGGCCTCGACGAGGAGACCGTCGACGTCGAGCCCAACTACGACGGCAGCACCACGCAGCCGGTCGTCCTTCCCGCTGCCTAC
>JBBSTI010000010.1:0-40275 GCA_038236005.1 Mycobacteriales bacterium
CCAGGCCGCGCTCGACACCGTCGCCGTCCAGCTCAACGGCAGACCGAGAAGACGACACGAATATCAAACCCCCGCGGAAAGACTCGACCAGCTATTGTCGACAACAGCCGCGTGACGCACTCACCGCTTGAAACCGCCGGCCTCTCCGTCGGGATACTTCATGCTATAGCGATTTGCAGGCCGGCCACCGGCGACCCGGCTCGACACGCAGCAACGGCTACCGCCTGAGTAGCGGGACACGAGACGGGCTCACGATGACGTCCTCGTAGCCGCGTGACGCTAGAAGAAGTTTCACTTCCGAAATCGCTCGACCGTCTGCTGTTGGTCCAACTATTATCTCTCTAATCGGTAGGCGACCCGAAACGGACGCCAAGCGAGTAAAGGGAAGAAGTCTTCCGCCCGAAACCCTGAACTCCGGTCGACCGTCGTCAGAAGCATAATCGGTCACAAACCTGGCTTCTCGTTCAGCGGCGAAAGCAGGATTTTTGAGGAAGCAAGCCAGTGAGCGAAGGATCGTGCGTTCCTGGTTCACTGCGTCGGGCCACTTGTCCGTGTTGGCAGCGTGGGCCCAAGATGCAGGCCCTCCCGGAGTTGCTTGGAGAATAAGCGGGATGAAGGCTCGAGCCAGACTCTGCTGCTTAGGCTCGGAGTAAACGACACGTCCCCAGCCTAATGGAAATAGACTTTTGTAAATAATTGGCATTTCGTTTTGCGTCTTGGTCGGCTGAGGTTGAGCAGCGAAGCCAATTGAACTGTCGATTCCGACGGCGTAGCCAGAACTCGAACCGTAATGGTGCCACTGATTGAGGAGATCGCCTTCAAGGCTTGCTGACAGGGCGTAGACCGCAGACTCGTCATCAAAGAGAGCCGTCCCAAGAATCTCATCCATAAAGCGCACAGTCGGTAATTCTAGATTTGGCTTCTCGGCCTTGTAGTTGTCCCAAGCGTCTCGAAACAAATGCTCTCCGTAAGACAATTCCTCTGCGTCGTTCATGGCTGAGGCGGCCGATGCAAATAACGATTGAGAGGTTAAAATGCCCAACAACCCTGCAGCGTCCGTATAGTGCCAAACCGTGCGACGTTCTTCTCGACCAATAACAGGGAAGGGAATGGGGACGTACTTGTCCTCGTACTTGTTACCCGTGCTATGGGTGACTTGGACAATCCGTCCGTTTGCATCAGACCAAAGTCCACCATTGTTCATTGATGGTTCATCAGTTGGCATCCGGAACGGCTAGGACGACGGCAAACGGGAATACCAGCTCGCGCACGTCGGCGAACCGGGCCGTGAGCGCGGTCAGCTCGGCGTCCCGGTCGACATCGATGGCGTCGAGCCGGGACCGCCACGCCTGACGGTCACGCTCGACCTGGGTGCGCTCGGGTGCGTCGAGGTCGTCGAGCCTGAGCTGTACGTGCCCGGGACCTTCGAGGGCAGACCGCAGGGTCTGGCGCAGCTGGTCGTAGCGGGCCCGGGTGTCGTTCATGGCCCGCTCGGCCTGACGTTCCAGGTCGGTGTGCAGGGTCGACCGCTGAGCTTCGGCGCGCCGACGGAGATCTTCCACGAGCAGGGGCGTCAGCTCCTCCCACTGCTCGGCCAGCCGTTCCCGGGGGCCGGCGGGGGCGAGCCGACAAGCGTCCGGCTCCAGGGCTGCCTCGACCGCGGAACGCAGAGCGCCGTATGACTTCTGCTCGAGGTCCAGACGCTTGCTCCGGCCTGACTCCGGCAGCTCGCGGCCGGCGAGGACGATCTCCTCGTGCAGCCGGCCGCCGTCACCGCCGACCACGACGAGTCGGGCGAACACCAGGACGACGGGACCGCGTACGGCAAGCTCGATCGGGGGCGTGAAGCGCACGGCCGCGACCCGATTCAGGCTGCCGGTGCCGCCCCAGACGGCGCTGCGGAGCAGGCGGGTGGACTGCGCGACGAGCGGGTGGCCGAGGTGCGCGAGCACGATGTCCTGGCGGTCACCGAGCACGGCCGGGTCGAAGGTCAGCGGGCGCAGCTCGCCGGACAGCGGGTCGGCCAGACCCTCCAGGGTGCGTTCCCAACCGAGGCGCAGGTCGGGGGGAGCGATGGTGCCGGGCTCGAGGCCGTCGACGAGCGGTCGCTGCTCGGCCAGGGCCAGCGCCCGGTCGACGACCCGGCGGACGTTGGCGGGGGAGACGTGCAGGGTGCGTACGGACACCTCGAGCTGGCTCCGCAGCCGCTGAGCCTGGGCTCGTAGATCTTGCTCGGCCCGCAGCACGCTCGTGCTGATCTTCGGTTGGACCTGCAACGGGTCGACGAGCACGGCCCGCCCGAGCATCCGCGCCTCGACGGCCCCGGCGAGCACCGGGTTGACGCTGCCGAGGTCCTGCCGCTCCTGTGCGACTTTCTTGGCCACCCGCGACAGGAACTCCAGGTCGGCGTGGAACGCATCGGTCGCGGTCTCCCAGCCGGCACCGACGAAGTGCGCGACGTCGACCGGGTGCCGCTGGCCGTAGCGGTCGACGCGCCCGATCCGCTGCTCCAACCGGTTCGGGTTGAACGGGATGTCGTAGTGGATCACTCGGTGGCAGTGCCGCTGCAGGTCGATGCCCTCGCTGGCGCTGTCGGTGGCGAGCAGGATCCGCACGGGGTCGCGGTCCGGGGCGGCCTGGAACGCCTCCTTGAGGTGGTCGCGCTTGACCGGGTCGAGCCCGCCGTGCAGCAGCCCGAGCTTGGCGCCGCCGAGACCGGCCGCGGTGAGCACCCCGGCGAGCCAGGTCTGGGTGTCGCGGTATTCGGTGAAGACGATGACCCGGTCGTCCGGGCCGAGAGCTGTGAGCTCGGTGAGCAGGGCTTTGGCCTTGCTGTCGACCGGTTCGGCGTGCTTGTCGGCCCAGCGGGTCAGCTGGGTCAGCAGGTCGGTCTCGCGCTCGCTCACCCCGCCGGTCAGGGCCGCGGCGCGGGTCAGCAGGTCGCGCTCGGCGTCGGCCTCGTCGCCGACCGGGTCGGGGTCCTCGTCGGTGAGCAGCTCGGCGAGCCAGCCCGGCACGTCGTCTGCTGCCTGCGGCGCGTCGGCGCGGAGCACCGTCTCGCGGTGGACGGCCAGCGTCCGGGCAAACGCGGCGGGGGAGGAGAACAGCCGCTTCTTGAGCAGCAGGCTGATGAGGTCGCCGGCGCGCACGGCACCCTCGCCCGGCACCCGCCGCCTCGCGGCCAGGTAGTCCTGCAGCAGCGCGTGGGCCGCCTTCTCGTCCGCGGTGTAGTCGACCTCGAGGGAGCGGGTGCGGCGTACGGGAAAGCGGGGACTCCCGTCGGCCTTGGTCAGGCCGTCTTTGAGCCGTCGCACCATCACTTGCTGCACGAGCGCCGGGTCGGGCTCGACGCCGCGGGCGAACCGGGTCGGGTCGAGCATCTCCAGCAGCGCCTGCCACGACTCGGCGTAGCCGTTGTGGGGCGTCGCCGACAGGAACAGGCGGTGCTGGGAGTGGGCGCCGACCCGGCGTACGGCCTGGGTCTGCAGGCTGTCCAGCGCGTAACGCTTGCCCGTGGCGGGCGCGGTCGGCGCGCAGTGGTGCGCCTCGTCGACGACCAAAACGTCGAAGAACGAGCGCCCACCGGTCAGGACCTCGTCGAGCAGGCGCTGCACCCTGGGCGTACGCAGCCACGGCAGGCTCACGATCGTGCGGGGGAAGACGGTGAACGGGTTGGCCTGCAGCCCGTGACTGCGGCGCAGCGTCTTGAGCGCCGCGGCGTCGAGGACCTGGAAGTCGAGGCCGAACTTGCCGGCCATCTCCTCGCGCCACTTGCCGGTCAGCGGCGCCGGGCACACCACCAGCACCCGTCGTGCGCGGTGGCGGAGCAGCATTTCTTGGATGACCAGACCCGCCTCGATGGTCTTGCCGAGCCCGACGTCGTCGGCGACGAGCAGGTTGACCCGGGGCATCGCGAGCGCCTTGGCGACCGGCTCCAGCTGATAGTCCTCGATCGTGATGCCGGCCCGGAACGGCGCCTGCAGCGTGCGGTCGTCGGCGCTCGCCACCGTGCCCCAGCGGACGGCGTCGAGGAAGGCGCCGAGGACCTGCGGGTCGTCCCATCCTTGGTTCGTCACCGCCGGGAGCCGGGTCTCGGGCAGGATCTCGCGCCCCGGCTCGACGTCCCAGGCCACCGTCAGCTCGGCGCCGAGGTCGTCATCGCTGACGCTCGTGAGCGTCACCAGGGTCCGGCCGGGCAGATCGGGCGCCAGCTCGTCCCGCGGCTGGGCGCTGTCGGAGCGTCGGGCAACAACCCACTGCTGGCCGCGCACACGCACCAGCTCGCCGACCTCGGGGGCAGTGTCGTGCAGGGTGGCGCTGGTCACGAAGCCGACCCTATCGGGGCGAGGGCCAGGCGGCTCCGAAGCGGTTCTGTCGTACCCCGTCGCCATGATGGCGTCATGTCCGCACCGGCGCTCGACCTCACCTCCCAGGAGGTGACGACGACCCTGCTCCTGAACCCGATCGATTGGCGGGAGCGGGCCGTGGAGACCTTTCGTCTCGGCTCGGCCGAGTTCGTGACCAGGGAACGGTCGCTCCAGTGCCGGTGCCTGCGAGCCCTCCTGCAGGCTGACCCTTCGGCGGGGACCGCGCTCGTCGTGCTGCCGCTCGGACTGCTTCCCAAGCAGCCGCTCGTCGATCTCGACGTGAAAGGACCCCTCGGCCAAACGATTCTCCTGCGGCGTCCGGAGATCGCGGTCCGAGAGGCGGCCCTTGTCGAGAACCTGACCAGCGACGCAGGCCTGGACCTCGGCCACGATGTGCGCACGCTGCTTCCGCTGCTGCTCGGCTTCACGGACGGAAACTGGCGCGCCGTGAGGGGGTCGGCACCTCGTCGGTCTGACCGCGTCAAGGTCTATCTGAACGCCGGGCTCGGCGTCGCGCCCTCACCGTCACAGCTGCGGGCGCTATTCGCGTCGGTGCGCCGGGTCACGCAGGTCCTCGATCCCTACAACGACTCGCCACCTGAGATTCCAAGCGCCGTGGAATCCCCGTTCCTAGTCGTTCCGCAACTCGTCGAGGAGGGCCACGTAGGGAGCCTTGACGAGGCGGTTGACATGGTTGACGCCTACAGCCGCTTCGTCCAGCGCGCCGGGGAAGTGGCCGGGTCTGAGCCCAGTGCCGCGGGCGACCTCCTCACTGTTCTCACCGACTACGGACGCTACTGGGAGATGCTTGTGCACGCCGAGGTGCCGCTCGACCGGCCCTTCACGGTTACCTACAGCCACCTCGACCCGGCTCCAGTGCGTGGTCTGTTCGCGCGGATCGACGTCAACTGCGTCGTCGCAGACGCCGAGAGCAACCATGTGGTGATCTTGATTTCAGACCCTGGGACGAGGATCCAGCGCGTCGACGCTCTCAAGCCTCGGGGTCGACGAGAGCTTGCCTACATGGCTCCCCGGACGCGGGCCAACGACGAGATGCACACCTTTTACGTCTCGGAGAACGATCGGGACTTTAGGGTGACGCTGCAGACGCAGCTCGGTGTTCTACGGCGGGTTGCCCTGGCCAACATCGTCCTGTTCCTGCTGACGGGCCTGGCCTCGACGGCGCTTCTGCTTCGCGCCCCCCGAACGCTCGGAGAGCTGGCCGTCTCGGCCGGGCCGACGGCTGCGGTCGCCGGTCTCCTTGTTCTGCGTGAGCCAAGCACCTTGGCGTCCCGGCTTCGTGTGCCCTACACCTTGATCGTCATTCTTGGCGTGATGCTGCTGGCCGGTGTCTCCGTGTGGCGCTTCACCGGCTTGCCCTGACCGTCGTACGCTCACCACCCAACCTGGAGGAGTCCTCATGGCCCGCAACACAGGACGCGGCACCCGCATCGGCGCTGTCACCGGCCGGACGCAGACCACCAATCCCCGCACCGGACCGGCGACCAAGCGGGACACAACCAGCGGCCTGTTCATCGAGGTGAAGAAGACTGGTGGCGCCTTCAAGGGCGTCCAGAAGGAGAAATAAGGCTCCGTCGTTACGGTCACGTTTCTGGGCGCGTCCGGGGCTGACATCACCCGTTCGGGGGTCTAGGTTTCCGGCAACCCTCACCCCAGGAGCCCCCGATGCTTGGTCGCCTGACCACCGTTGCCGCCACTGCCACCGCTGCCGTCCTGCTCGCCAGCGGCCCCGCCTCGGCGTACGGCCTGCCCACCGGCTACGAGGGCAGCGGCGACGCCTACTTCCCCTACGCCGGCAACACCGGCTACGACGTCAGCCACTACGACCTCGCGCTCGACTACACCCCGCCGACCGACCCGGACGTGCTCGAGGGCTTGCTGGAGGGTGTCGCGACGATCGACCTCACCGTCGGGGCCCGGAGCCTGGACGCGTTCACCCTGGACCTGCGCGGTCTGGACGTGCGGTCGGTGACCGTCGACGGGGCGACGCTGAAGCGGGCCAAGAGCCAGAACCTGGCAGGGCGCGGGACGTACGTGCTGGTCCAGGACGACGAGAAGGGCGAGCTGGGCATCGCCCCGCCGAAGAAGCTGGCGGCCGGCAAGAAGATCCAGGTCGTGGTGGCGTACGGCGGAAAGACCGGGCGTCCGGTCGACGACGGCGGCGCGCTCTACGGGTTCGTCACCACGCCTGACGGCGCGCTGGTGGCCAACGAGCCGGAGGGCGCGTCGACCTGGTACCCGGTCAACGACACGCCGAAGGACAAGGCGACCTACAGCTTCCGCATCACTGTCCCCGAGGGCAAGACCGCGGTCGCGAACGGGCTGCCGGTCGGCAAGCCGGTCACGGCGGGCGGGAAGACGACCTGGAACTGGGACGCGATGAACCCGATGGCGTCCTACCTGACCACGGCCTCGATCGGCGACTACGACCTCAGCTATCAGACCGGGCCGCACGGCCTCCCGATCGTCAACGCGATCGACCGGAAGCTCACCCCGGAGAACCTGGTCGAGACCAAGGCCGCGCTGAAGCTGCAGCCGCAGATGATCGCGTATTTCGAGTCCCTCGTCGGCCGCTACCCGTTCGAGTCGTACGGCGCGATCGTCGACGACGACTCGGTCGACTACGCGCTGGAGACCCAGACCCGTCCGGTCTACTCCGAGGTGGCCAGCGAGAGCACGGTCGCGCACGAGCTGGCGCACCAGTGGTTCGGCAACTCGGTCAGCCCGGCGGTCTGGAAGGACATCTGGCTGACCGAGGGCTGGGCGACGTACGGAGAATGGTCCTGGGGCGCGCACCGCGGCGGCCCGAGCGTGACGCAGCAGTTCGCCGACGCCAAGGCCTACCTCGACAGCGACGACCGCTGGGCGCTGGACATCACCGACCCAGGCCGGGACGACATCTTTGCCGGCCAGGTCTACCTCCGTGGCGGTGCGGCCCTGCAGGCCCTGCGCCAGACCGTCGGCGAGCGTCCGTTCCAGGCAGGCGCCACGCTGTGGCTGTCGACCTACAAGGACCAGGCGGCGACCACGGACGACTTCCAGGCGGTGTTCGAGAAGGCCACCGGCCGCGACCTGACGGACTTCTTCGACGTGTGGCTCCGCAACCCGGTGAAGCCCGCCGGGGCCTAGCCGCTGAGCGACCACCCCGCAGGGCATGGTGTTCTGGTCGTCCATCGACGCTGAGGAGCATCCCGTGAACCCTTACACCGACGCGCAGACGGCGATGCAGGCGCAGTTCGGGTCGACCGCGCTGGCAGACCGTTGGACCGGCACCATCATGGCCGACACCCTCGGCGCGCCGCACGACGACTTCGTGGCCAGCCGCGACTTCTTCTTCCTGGCCACGGTCGACTCCGGCGGGATGCCGACCGTGTCGTACAAGGGCGGGCCGGTCGGACTGGTGACCGTCCTCGACCCCAAGACCGTGATCTTCCCCGACTACGACGGGAACGGGATGTTCCTGTCGATGGGCAACGTCGCCGACACCGGCAAGGTCGGGATGCTGTTCCTCGACCTCGAGACGCCCCACCGGGTGCGGGTGCAGGGCCGGGCGACGGTCTCGGCCCCGGACACCGACCGCTATCCGGGCTCGGTGCAGCTGGTGACGGTCACGGTGGAGAACACGTTCGTCAACTGTGCGCGCTACGTCCATAAGCACCAGCGGGTGGCGTCGTCGCCGTACGTCCCCGATGCGGCCGGTGGCCAGCCCCTCCCCAGCTGGAAGCGGCTGGACCTGGTGAACGACGTGCTGAGCCCCGGCGACCGTGAGCGGACCCAGGTCGAGGGCGGCGTCATAGACCTGGGGGACTACGCGACCAGGCTGACCAGCGGGGAGTCCTGACGAGCCCCAGCCGCTGGCAGCGACCGTCGGCGCCGGGCAGCTCTGCGTCGCCAAGACCCGGGCCCGCGACACCCTCTGGGTCGGCCGGGTCGCGATCCCGGGGTCTGTCGTACCGTCTCGGGCATGACCACCGTCGGGGCAGCCGTCACTGCTGCCGATCTCGAAGCGATGGACGGTCGCTGGGAGCTGGTCGAGGGGGAGCTGCAGGAGATGGCGCCGACGGGATACCCGCACGGGCGGTCGACCGGTCGCGTGTCGTTCAGGATCTCGGCGCACGTGTTCGCCGCAGGGCTCGGAGATGTGCTCGGTGCCGAGACCGGCTTTCGCATCGCCCGCGACCCCGACACGGTGCTGGCGCCCGACGTCGCCTTTGTCCGGGCCGACCGCGTGCCGGCGGACACCACGTCGCAGGCCTTCCTCGACCTCGCACCTGATCTCGTCGTCGAGGTCATCAGCCCGTCCGACCGGGCTGGCGCGGTTGAGGAGAACGTGGCGCGGTGGCTGGCGGCGGGGGTGCGGCTGGTCTGGGTCGTCTACCCGGCTCAGCAGTTCGTGGCCGTGCACACCGCGGACGGCGTGACCCACGAGCGCACGACCCTGACCGGCGGCGACGTCCTGCCCGGGCTCGAGATCGACCTGGCCGACCTGTTCGCCTGAGCCGAGCCGAGCCCAAAGGGTCAGGCGGTGCGACGACGGCGCAGGAACGGGTCCTGCACGGCGTCGGTCTCGTACGCGTTGCCGTCGTTGGTGACGTTCAGGCCCGGCGGCACGATCTCGTCGATCTGGTCCAGCACGTCCGGGGTGAGCCGCACGTCGACCGCCCCGAGCTGGGTGTCGAGCTGCTCCCGGGTGCGCGGACCGATGATCGGCGCCGTGACCGCCGGGTGCTGCATGACGAACGCCAGCGCGAGGTGCACCAGGGTCACGCCGGTGTCGGCCGCCAGCACGGCCAGCTGCTCGACCGCGTCCAGCCGTGCCTGGTTTCCCGGCGTGGACAGGTCGAAGCTGCCCGGCTGCATCGCCGCGCGCCGGGTCTCCGGCACCTCCTGGCCCTTGCGGAACCGGCCGGTGAGCCAGCCGCCGGCGAGCGGGCTCCACGGGATGACCCCCATCCGATACTTCTCGGCGACCGGCAGCACGTCGCGCTCGATCCCGCGGTTGAGCAAGGAGTAGGGCGGCTGCTCGGACACGAACCGCCCGAGCCCCCGACGCTGCGAGACCCACTGGTCCTCGACCATCCGGTAGGCCGGGAACGTCGAGGAGCCGAAGGCGCGGATCTTGCCCGCGGTCTGCAGGTCGGTGAGCGCGGACAGAGTCTCCTCGTCGTCGGTGCCGGTGTCGGGCCGGTGCACCTGGTAGAGGTCGATCCAGTCCGTACGCAGCCGGCGCAGGCTGTCCTCGACCTCGCGGACGATCCAGCGGCGGGAGTTCCCGCGCCGGTTCGGATCACCCGTCTCGCCCATCGCGACGTCCATCGGCCCGTGGAACTTCGTCGCCAGGATGACGTCGTCGCGCCGGCCCTCCAGCGCCTTGCCGACGATCTCCTCCGACTCACCCCGGGCGTAGATGTCGGCGGTGTCGACAAAGTTGATCCCGGCGTCGAGCGCCGCGTGGATGATCGAGACCGAGACGTCGTGGTCGGGCTCGCCCCACGCGCCGAACATCATCGCGCCGAGGCAGAGCGGGCTGACCATCATCCCGGTGTGACCGAGGTTCCTGTGTTCCATGACCCAGACGTGATCCCGGGCCGCAGACGGCAAACCTCTACAGGATGCGGGACAGGAAGGTCCGGGTTCGTTCCTGCTGCGGGTGGGCGAGCAGCTCGGTCGGCGGTCCCTGCTCGCACACCGTGCCGGCGTCGAGGAAGACCACGTGGTCGGCGATCTCGCGGACGAACCCCATCTCGTGGCTCGCGATCAGCATCGTCATCCCCTCGCCGCGCAGCTCGGCGACCAGCGCGAGCACCTCGCCGACCAGCTCAGGGTCCAACGCCGAGGTGACCTCGTCCAGGAGCAGCAGCCGCGGCTTGGTCGCGAGCGCCCGGACGATGGCCACCCGCTGCTGCTGCCCGCCGGACAGCTGGTCGGGGAAGGTCCCGGCCTTGTCCGCCAGCCCGAAGCGGGTCAGCAGCGCGTGCGCCTCCTGCTCGGCCTGGGCCCGCGCCACCCCGTGCACCCGGCGCGGCGCAAGGGTGATGTTGGACAGCACCGACAGGTGGGGAAACAGGTTGTAGGCCTGGAAGACCACGCCGATCCGCTGGCGCACCTCGTCCGGGTCGACGCCGACCTCGGAGATGTCGCTGCCGTCGAGGAGCACCTGCCCGTCGTCGATCGTCTCGAGCAGGTTGACGCACCGCAGCAGCGTGGACTTGCCGCTGCCGGACGCGCCGATCAGGACGGTCGCGGTGCCCTCGATCAGGGTGAGGTCGATGCCGCGCAGCACCCAGGTCTTGTCGTAGCGCTTGCGGATGCCCCGCAGCTCGAGCACGCCCGTCACAGCGAGCCCGAGGCCGTACGGCGCCGGTCCGAGCGCGCAGTGAGCGCGTCGATGAAGCGGGTGACCGGGATGGTCAGCGCGACGAACAAGGCGCCGGCGACGACGTACGGCGTGAAGTTGGCGATCTGCGCGGTCTCGATCTGGGCGGCACGCACCGCGTCGATGGCCCCGAGGACGCTGATCAGGCCGGTGTCCTTCTGCAGGCTGACCATGTCGTTGAGCAGCGGAGCGGTGACCCGCCGCACGGCCTGCGGGACCACCACGAAACGCATGGTCTTGACGTACGACAGCCCGAGACTCCGGGCCGCGGCCCGCTGGCTCGGGTGCACCGCCTCGATCCCGGCCCGGAAGACCTCGGCGACGTACGCGGAGTAGGTGAGCGTCAGCGCGACACCGCCGAGGAACGCGGGCCCGATCGGGATGCCCTGCAGACGCAGCCCCGGCACGCCGAACCCGACCAGCAGCAGCACGAGGATGAACGGCAGCCCACGGAACAGGTCGGTGTAGGACGCTGCCAGGATCCGCAGCGGCAGGGTGACCGGGCCGCGGGTGGTGCGGGCGATCGCGATGAGCATCCCAAAGACCAGGACGAACACCGCGCAGACCGCGAGCACCTGCAGGTTGAGCAGAAGCCCGCGGGCCACGTCCGGCAGCGCCGCTCTGGCCGCGTCGACGTTGAAGAAGCTCTCCCGCACGCGGGGCCATCCGGAGCTCTGGCTGACCCCGAACCCGACGACCAGGCCGAACACCAACGTGCTGGAGGCCGCGATCGTCGCGCTGCGGGTCGTGGCCCGACGGCGGGCCTTTTCGCGGGCCTGCTGACGCGGGCTCGGGGTCCAGCTGTCGTCGGGGGGCTTGGTCAGGCTGGTGGTCTGCCGGGGCCCGGGCACGCCCCCTGCCCCCAGGATCGCGTCCCCGCCCGCGGGCGTCGTCACCGGCTAGCTGAGCTCGGGCGCGCCGGCCTGCGTCAACCAGGTCGCCTGGAGCATGTCCAGCGTCCCGTCCTTGCGCAGCGCGTCGACCGCCTCGGTGACGCAGGGGGTCAGGGCGCTGCCCTTGTCGAGCACGAGGCCGAACTGCTCGTCGTTGCCCGCGACCTTCGGCAGCTGACCGACGATCACGCCGTTGTCCAGCTCGGCGTTGACCAGGTAGAAGGCAGTCGGCAGGTCGACGACCAGGCCGTCGATCTGACCGTTCATGAGCGCGGCCTTGGCGAGGTCGTTGCTGTCGAAGACCAGTGGCTGCGTGCTCGGCTTGATCTGGTCCGTGACGGCCGTGTAGGACGTCGTCCCGACCTGTGCGCCGAGCTTGGCGTCCTTGAGGTCGGCGATGCTCTTCGCCCCGGCGATCGTGCTGTCCTTCGTGGTGATGACGGCCTGACGCACGTCGTAGTAGCCGCTGGAGAAGTCCAGACCCTGCTTGCGCTCAGGGGTGATCGACACCTGGTTGATGTCCACGTCGAACTTCTTCGGGCCGGGAGCGATCGCGGCGTTGAAGGTGGCCGTGATCCAGGTGACCTTGTCCTTCGGGTAGCCGAGCTGGTCGGCCACCGCGTACGCGACCGCGCTCTCGTAGCCCTTGCCGTTCGTCGGGTCGTCGTCCTCGAACCACGGGCCGTAGGCCGGCTTGTCGGTCGCGATCGTGAACGTGCCTTCGGTCTGCGTGGGCAGCGCCCCCTTCTCGCAGGCGGCCGCGGACGGCGCGGCGTCGGTGCTCGAGGACGTCGCGGCCGGTGACGAGGCGGCCGGGGCGCTGGAAGACGCGCACCCGGCCAGCAGGACCAGCAGGCCCACGGGAAGCACAGGGATGAGACGACGGGTCATGCAGCACTCCGGAGGGCGAGATCGTTTCTGGACAGCGGCCAGTCAAGCGCATGCTTGCCGGGCGCGGATCCGCGTGTGACCTGATCGACGAGGAGCCGGCTGGATGATCGTTCTTGCAAAGGCCTGGCGGGCGCTCGGCCGGTCCGGCCACCGGGTGCTGCAACCCGCGATGGGCGTGGTCCTCCGGCTGCTGCGCAGCCGTCGCACCCGGGTGGTGCTGCTCGACCCCGACGGCCGGGTGGCGCTCGCCCGGGTCTGGCTCAGCCACCAGGGCTGGGAGCTGCCCGGCGGCGGCCTGCGACGTGGTGAGGACCCCGCCGCCGGCGGTGCGCGCGAGCTGGCCGAGGAGGTCGGGGTGGGTCCCGCCGACCTGCAGCCCCCCGGGCTGAGGCCGTTCGGCGAGCTGCTGGATCCGCACGGCGCGTTCACGGCCGTCCTGCTGACCGGGGTGGCGCGTGATTCGTCGAGCCTGGCGGTCCCGCGCCAGCACCGCTGGGAGATCGTCGAGGTCGCCTGGTGGCCCGTCGACGCGCTGCCGCCGGACTGCGACCCGCTCGTCCATCAGGCCCTGGACCTGCTCACCCTGGGTGGGTCATGATCGGTCATGAGCCACGACGCCGAGCTGGTGGACCGGCTGCGCGAGCAGCTGGCTGCGGAGACCTTCACCGAGCGCGGCTAGAGGTCGCCACGAGCCTGGCGTTCGTCCGGACCCTGCCGCCCCGCTAAGAGTCGGCGGAGCGGCGGGCGGCGAAGAACTCCACGAACCAGTTGACGGCGGCGGGGTCGTCGACCGACCCGAGGTTGAGCGAGGTCTCCACCGGGCGACCCTGGGCGATCCGCTTGAGCGGCACCTCGAGCTTCTTGCCGGTCGCGGTGTGCGGGATCGCCGGGACCGCGATCACCTCGTCGGGCACGTGGCGTGGCGAGGCGTTCTCCCGGACGGCCTGCTTGAGCCGGGCGATCAGCGCGTCGTCCAGCTCCATGCCGGGGGCCAGGCGTACGAACACCGGGAGCCAGTAGCCGCCGTCGTCCTGCTCCACGCCCAGCACCAGCGACTCGACCACCTCGGGGACCGCCTCGACCGCGGCGTAGAGGTCGGCGCTGCCCATGCGTACGCCGTGGCGGTTCAGGGTCGAGTCCGAGCGGCCGTGCACGATGGCGGTACCGCGCGAGGTGAGCGTCATCCAGTCGCCGTGGCGCCACACCCCCGGGTAGACGTCGAAGTAGGCGCCGGTGTAGCGAGAGCCGTCCTCGTCGCCCCAGATCCGCAGCGGCATCGACGGCATGGGGGCCAGCACGACCAGCTCGCCGACCTCGTCACGGACCGGCTGCCCGGCCTCGTCCCAGGACTCGGCGTGGATGCCGAGCCCGCGGCAGCTCATCTCGCCGGCGGTCACCGGTAGCCAGGGGGCGTCACCGACCAGGGCGCCGGCAAAGTCGGTGCCGCCGCTGATCACGTGCATGGCCAGGTCGTCGGACACGTTCGCGTAGACCCAGCGGAAGGACGCCGCCGGCAGCGGTGAGCCGGTGACGCCGAGCGACGTCAGGGCCGACAGGTCGTGATCTCTGCCGGGCTGCAGACCGGCCTTCTCGCACGCGAGCAGAAATCCCGGGCTGAGGCCGAGGAAGGTGACCTGCTGCTCGGCGGCGACCTCCCACAGCCGGTCCGCCGAAGGGTGCAGCGGGCTGCCGTCGTAGAGCACGACGGTGGCGCCGGCAGCCAGCGCGGAGACCTGGCTGTTCCACATGATCCAGCTGGTCGTGGTCCACCACAGGTAACGCTCGCCCGGGCCGACGTCGTTCTGCAGGCCCATCTGCACCAGGCCCATCAGCAGCACCCCGCCGTGCCCGTGGACGAGCCCCTTCGGCAGACCGGTCGTGCCGGAGGAGTAGACGACCCAGAGCGGCGCCTCGGCGTCGAGCTGGGCGTACGCCGGGGGCTGCCGGTCTGCGGTCGCCTCGGCCCAGGTCAGCCCGGGCACACCGTGTCCGAGCACCGGCACCGAGACCACCTCGCGGACCGAAGGCTGCCCGCCGCGCAGCTGGGCCACCGCGTCGCGCCGATCGCGCGCGGCGCCGTTGAAGACATAACCGTCAGCGGCGATCAGCACCACCGGGTCGAGCTGGCCGAAGCGGTCCAGCGCGCTGCTCGGGCCGATGTCGGGCGCGCAGGTCGACCACACCGCACCCTGCGCGGCGCAGGCCAGCATGGCGACGATGGCCTCGACCCCGTTCGGCAGGTAGGCGACGACCCGGTCTCCCTCCACGACGCCGAGCCGGGCGAGGGTAGCCTGGAAGGCCCCGACCAGGCCGCGCAGCTCGGCCCACGAGACCTCCTGGGTCTCGCCGGCCTCGCCGAGCGCGACCAGCGCGGTGCCCTCGCGCTCGGGGCGCAGCACATTCTCAGCCAGGTTGAGCCGCGAGCCCTGGAACCACCGGGCGCCCGGCATCGCGCGGCTCGACAGGACGCTGTCGTATGGCCGGCTCGCGACCACGTCGAAGAACGACCAGGCGTGCTGCCAGAACTCTTCGAGGTGGTCGACCGACCACTGCCACAGCTGCTCGTAGTCCACGCATTCCAGGCCCTCCCGCCCGACCTGCGCGGCGAAAGCCGTCAGCCGTGAACGCTCGACGCGATCCTGGTCGGGCTGCCAGAGCACCTCTGCCGTCATACCGACTGACGCTATCCCGCTCGCCTCAGGCGCCGTGCGACTGCCCCGTCAGCCCGAGCAGGCGCCTGCTCGATCGTGCGGCCCGCGAGCATGTCCGGCACCCAGGCCTCGTCGCTCGCGTGGTAGCCGATCACCTCCCGCAGGGTCGGCCGGCGTCCGGTGGGGTCCCTGGTCTGGAACCACCCGGGCACCGGCTCGTCCCACTGCTCCTGCCGGACCTCGAGGACCACGCGTTCCAAGGCGCGGTCCGAACGGGCGAACACGGTGGTGACGGGCATCGGTGGCATGGCGGCTCCCCGGACGAAGATGTCCGCCCGATATGAGCATGGACGCGCTATCTATGCAAGCATGCGGGTATGACTCGTGACGCACGCACCCTGGTCGCCGTGGACGTGGCGCTGCTGACCCTCTTCGACGACCGGCTCTGCGTGCTCCTGCGCAAAGGCCAGCAGGACCCGGTCACGGGTCGCTGGCTGCTGCCCGGCACGCTGCTGCACGACGGGGAGCAGCTTGTCGACACGGCGCTGCGCGCTCTGGCCGACGTCGGGCTGCACGGCCAGGCGCCGACGGTGCTGGGCGTGTTCGACGGCGCCGGGCAGGACGACCGTGACAGTCGCGGCCCGGTGCTGTGCATCGCTCACAGCGACGTCGTGCCTGAGCCCGAGACCGCCGGTCCCGACGTGGTCCTGGCTCCGGTCGACGAGCGCTGGCCGGGGCGTCACCGCACCCTGCCCTTCGACCAGGACCTGATGGTCGCCCGCGCCGTCCAGCAGGCCAGGTCGGCCTACGCCGCGACTCCCGACCCGTACGGGCTGCTCGGGCCCGAGTCGTTCACGCTGACCGAGCTGCGCAGCGTCCATGAGGTGGTGCTCGGCGAGGCGCTCCAGCGCGACACCTTCGCCCGGCGGATGAAGCCCCAGCTGGGCGAGACCGGTCAGCAGACCGCGGGCACCGTGGGACGACCTTCCCGGCTCTTCCTGCGCGCCTGACCCAGCGGACCCAGCCGACCGGTGGGTGAGGATGGGACGTGCGCCTGTCCCCGCCCGCGAGCGTCCGCGGTCTGCCCCGAGAGACCTACGTGCTCGCGCTGGTCGCGTTCTGCGTGGCGCTCGGGTTCGGGATCGTCGCGCCGGCGGTGCCGTTGTTCGCCCGCGAGTTCGGGGTCGGGCCCACCGCGGCGGGCGCGGTCGTGTCGGCGTTCGCGCTCATGCGGCTGGTGTCGGCGCTCGCGGCCGGGCGGCTCGTGGACCGGGTGGGGGAGCGCACCGCGCTGCTGGCAGGGCTCAGCGTCGTGGCGGTCAGCTCGCTGGCCGCCGGCCTGTCGGTCAGCTATCCCCAGCTGCTGATCCTGCGCGGCGTCGGCGGCATCGGGTCGGCGGTGTTCACGATCGCGTCGACCAGCCTGCTGCTGCGGATCGCGTCGTCGGCGCAGCGCGGCCGCACGCAGAGCGTGTACCGGTCCGGGTTCCTGCTCGGCGGCATCGTCGGGCCAGCCTTCGGCGGGGCGGTCATCGGGATCTCGCTACGGGCCCCGTTCTTCCTGTACGCCGGGACGCTGATGCTCGCCGTCGTCGCCGCCGCCACGCTGCTCCCCAGGCGGCTGCCGCCCGCCCCGTCGGAGCCGTCCGCCCCGTCGCTGCCGTCGGAGCCGCAGCCCGGGGTGGTCGGTGAGCCCGCAGCCGGCGCGCTGACCGCCGGCGTCGACGGCCCGGTCGGGCCCGGCCGGCTCGCCCTGCGCGACGCGCTGCGCAACCCCGCCTACCAGGCGGCGCTCGCGGGCAACTTCGCCACCGGCTTCGCCGTGCTGGGCGTGCGCACCACCCTGCTCCCGTTGTTCGTCGTCGACCGGCTCGAGCTGGCGCCCGGCTGGATCGGTGCGTCCTTCGCGGTCGGGGCGCTCGTCCAGGCGCTGCTGCTGCTGCCTGCGGGCAAGGCCGTCGACGACGTCGGGCGACGGCCCACCCTGGTGGGCGGCGCGGTCGTCACGGCGGTGGCGCTGGCGCTGCTCGCGCTCGCCGTCGGTCCGGTCTCCCTGCTGCTCGCCACCGCCGTCCTGGCGGTCGGCTCGGCGTTCCTGGGGGTGGCGCCGGCGGCGATCGTCGGGGACGTCGTCGAGGGTCGGGGCGGCACCCCGATCGCCTTCTGGCAGATGAGCAGCGACCTCGGGTCGGTCACCGGCCCGCTGGCGGCCGGCCTGCTGATCGCCACCACGTCCTACCCGGTGGCCCTGCTGGTCTGCGCTGCTGTCGTGGCGGCCTGCGCCGTGCTCGGGCTGCGGGTGCCGCGGTTGCCGACCCCAGCGGCTACCCAGCCGGCCTGATCTCCAGACCTCCCAGCCAGCCCACTCAGACCGCCCAGCCAGCCAGCCCACCCCAGCTCAGCCGGGGTGGGTGAAGGCCGCTGTGTCGTAGTAGGTCGCGAACCGGGCGACCTTGCCGTCGTCGCCGAACGCGAGCAGCGAGACCCCGGCGTAGGAGATGTCTCGTCCGGTGCGCAACCGGCCCTGGCCCACCCACTCCAGCTCGCCCAGGCCGCCGTCCTCGGCCACCCGGGAGAAGGTCGAGGAGACGGTCTCGAACTGGCCGAGACAGGCCTCCCAGAAGGCGTGCGTGCCGCCCACGCCTTCGTCGCCGTTGCCCGGCTCCGGCCGCAGCAGGAAGGCGTCGTCGGCGAACAGGGCGGTGAACGCCTCGACGTCCCCGTCCTGCTCGAGGCGTTGCAGGGCGTCGGCAAAGTCCTGTGCGCGAGTCATGGCCGGTCGGTGCCCCGCCACGGGCGGATCATCCGTCCGGTAGGCAGGGGCGGTGCGTCCACGCCTGCTCGTCGTCGGTGACCTGGTCGAGGACGTGGTCGTCTGGCTGTCCGGTCCGGTGCGGCAGGGGACCGACACCCCGTCGGTGACGACGCGCTCCCGGGGCGGGAGCGCGGCCAACGTGGCGGTGGCCGCGGCGCCGTACGTCACGACGCGGCTGCTCTGCTCGGTGGGCGACGACCCCGGCGGGGACCTGCTCGTCGAGCAGGTGCGACGAACCGGCGTCGAGGTGCTGGCGGCCCGCACGGGCAGGACCGGCACGATCGTCGTGCTGGTCGCGCCCGACGGCGAACGCTCCTTCCTGACCGACCGCGGCGCCGCCGGCGAGCTGGACGCGCTGCCGGCCGGCGCGCTGGGCGAGGTCGACCACGTGCACCTCCCGCTGTACGGGCTCGATCGAGACCGCACGGGGGCGACCCTGCGGAACCTGCTGCTGAGCTCGCCGGTGAGCGTCAGCCTGGACGCGTCCAGCACCGCCGTGCTGGAGCGCCTGGACGACCTGGACAGCCTGGTGTCGCGGTCGCGGCCGACGGTGCTGTTCGCCAACGCGCAGGAGGCGCGCCTGCTGCCCTGGCCGATGCTCGAGACGGACGTCGTCGTCAAGGACGGAGCGCGCGCCACCACGGTGCACGGGGCGGACGGCGGGGTGCGGACCTACCGCCCGCAGCCCGTGGACGGCGTACGGGACACCACCGGCGCCGGGGACGCTTTCGCCGCCGGCTGGTTGTCGGCGAGACTGGCCGGGCTCGGCGAGGAGCAGTGCGCGGACCGCGCGCACGCCCTCGCCGTCGCTGTGCTCCAGCACCCTGGGGCCGGACAAGGAGTGACGTGAGCATGCTCGAGATCGCCGACGAGGTCGCGCAGGCCCTGCAGGACGGCACCCCGGTGGTGGCGATGGAGTCGACCATCTTCTCGACCCTCGGCCTGCCGGTGCCGCACAACGGCGAGGCGCTGCGGCGCTGCCAGCAGGCCGTCCGCGACGGGGGAGCGGTCCCGGCCGTCACCGCCGTGCTCGACGGCCTCTGGCGGGTCGGGCTGAGCCAGGAGCAGGAGGACCGGGTCCTCACCGGGACGCGCAAGGTGGCCGAGCGCGACCTCGCCGTCGCCGCCGCGCAGCGCTGGGACGTGGGGGTCACCACGGTCAGCGCGAGCGTCGCGCTCGCTCACCGTGCGGGCATCGAGGTCTTCGCGACCGGCGGCATCGGTGGCGTGCACCGCGGCGCCGACCAGACCGGTGACATCAGCGCCGACCTGGACGCGCTGGCGCACCACCCGGTCGTCACGGTCAGCGCCGGGGCCAAGAGCTTTCTCGACCTTGCGCGAACCCTGGAGCACCTGGAGACCGCCGGGGTTCCCGTTCTCGGGTGGCGGCACCCGGACTTCCCGGCCTTCTACGTCCGGTCGAGCGGGCTACCGGTGGCCCATCAGGTCCAGGACGCCGACGAGGTGGCACGCGTGCTGCGCGCCCGGTCACGACCGCTGACCGGGGTGCTGCTCACGGTCCCGATCCCGGCCGCCGACGAGCTGGACCCGGTGCGCCACGACGCCGCACTGACCGCCGCGCTGCAGGCCGCCGTGCACGAGGGGATCACCGGCGCCGCGGTCACGCCCTACGTGCTGGAGCGGGTGGGTGCCGAGACGGGCGGGGACAGCGTGCCGGCCAACTTGGCGCTCGCCGAGCACAACGCCGGCGTCGCCGCACAGGTGGCGGCCTCGCTGGTGGCGCTCAACGCTTGACCGGCACGTCCACGGTCTTCCCGCCGTAGCCGTTGGCCTGGTCACGACCCTCGACGGTCACCGTGCTGACGTCGTCCGGGATCTCTAGCCCGGCCTGCTGCCGGGTGAACGGCTGCTCGGAGGCGTGGTCGTGGGTCAGCATGTGCTCTCCGAGGACCGTCCCGTCCGGCGCGAGCACCCGCCAGCCGTCGGCATAGCGCTCCGGGGTGTCGTACGGGCTGGAGACCGTGACGTCCAGGGAGAAGGCGTCACCCGAGGGCGAGAGCTCTGCGGCCACGATGTCCGGGAAGCGCTGTGCGTCCGCGCTCGACCCTGCCGACCCTGCCGACCCTGCCGACCCTGCCGGAACGGCCGGTTCGGCCGGCTCGACCCCGCCTGAGGAGCACCCGGTCAGCAGGACGACGGCGAGGACCGGGGCGGCAAGAAAGGGGCGCATCACCTGATGTTAGACAGATCGGGGATCAGTGGTGATCCATCGCGAGCACCCGGGCCCGGTCCCGGTCATAGGTGCCCGCGGCGGCACGTAGGAAGACCCCGGCGAGCAGCAGGCTCGGCAGCGCGACCAGGAAGGCCAGCTGCAGCCCCTGGTCGTCGTTGCCGACCGCCCCGGTGATCAGGCCGAAGGCGAGCGGCGCGGCGCCCTCGACGAAGGCTTTGAGCAGCGTGCGGATGGCCTCGACCCGCCCCCGCATGCCCGGCACCACGGTGTCGATGCGCACCGCGTCCATCACCGGGATGGTCGCGGCCAGGGCGCCGCCGCCGACCGTGAGGAACGGAACGGCGAGCCAGATGTTGGTGACCAGCAGGGCCGGCAGCCAGGCCACGGCGGCGACCAGGTAGGCGAGCGCCGCCCGCTGCAGGCGCACCGAGGCACGCCCCTCGCGCGACAGCGCGTCCGATATCCGGCTGCCGACGACGATCCCCAGCACGGCTCCGACACCGATCGCGAGCAGCGCCACGTCGGCCACCAGGTTGCTGACGTCGTAGTGCGCGACGGCGAACAGCACCGAGAAGGCGGAGGCACCGGCGAGGTAGTAGGCGCCGATGCTCCCGGACAGCAGGACCCAGAGCACGGTCGGGGTACGCCGGGTGACGCCAACGACGTCGCGCCAGCCGACCACCTCGTCGTGGCCCAGGCCGCGACGTGGCGGCTCCGGGGTGCGGAACAAGCGCACCGCGATCAGCAGCCCCGGGACCGCCAGCACCAGGAAGGCGGCCCGCCAGTCCAGCAGCGCGACTGCGAGCGCAGCGACCCCGACGCCGACTGCGCTGCCGGCAAGCTGACCGACGGCGATGCGTCCGAACGCCACCGTCCGCTGCTCGGGGGTGAACAGGTCCCCGACCACCGACGGGTAGGCGGGCCCGACGGTCGCGAGCACGACGGCGAGCGCGCTGCGCGCGACGAGCAGCCACACGAAGTTCTGGGCGACGCCGGTCGCCAGCATCGCCAGCGACCAGGCGAGCGCCGAGAAACCCAGCAGGCGCAGCCGGGGGACCCGATCCACGAACGCGCCGGCGATCAGCGTCGACAGCCCGCCGACCAGCCCGAAGGAGCCACCCAGGATCCCGAGCTGGACCGTGCTGATCCCCAGGTCGCTCTTGAGGTCGGGCGCCACCGCCCCGAGCGCGCTGCGGTCGGCATAGTCGACGGCGACGATCACCGAGAGCAGGGTGACCAGGGACCGGGCGTACGACGGGTCGACCGGGTTGCGCGCCTGCTGCGCGGCGGGTCTCTCGTCGGGACGCACCGGGCGACTCTAGGGGCCGGTCACGATTGTTCGGTTGGCGCTACGCGTGGACCGGTAGCGCAGCGAGCCCGCGAACGACGTAGCCCGACTGCCAGACCGGGTCACCGGCCGGCTCGAGCCCCGGGATTCGCCGCAGGACGGTCTCGAAGGACGTCTGCAGCTCCAGGCGCGCCAGCACCGCGCCCAGGCAGAAGTGCGTGCCGACGCCGAAGGACAGATGCGGGTTCACCCGCCGGCCGACGTCGAGGATGCCCGGGTCGTCGAAGACCTCCGGGTCGCGGTTGGCGCTGCCGAACAGCAGCGACAGCTCGGTGCCCCGGGGCACGGGGACGCCGCCGACCTCGAGGTCCTCCAGCACCCACCGCTCGAACATCTGCAGCGGGGTGTCGTAGCGCATCAGCTCTTCCACCGCGGTCGGCACCAGCGAACGGTCGGCCCGCAGCCGGGCCAGCTCGGCCGGGTTCCGGAACAGGCTCAGCCAGCCGAGCCCGGTGACACCGACGGTCGCCTCGTGACCGGCGTTGAGCAGCAGCACACAGGTCCCGACCAGCTCGTCCTCGCTCAGCCGGTCGCCCTGGTCCACGACACCGCCGAGCCCGCTCAGCAGGTCGTCGGTCGGCCGCTCCCGGCGTTCGCGCGACAGCGCGACAAGGTAGTCCCCGAACTCCTGGCAGGCCCGCACCGCGGTCGCCTGCACCTGCGGGCCGGGGTCCAGCTCATACATCCCGCAGATCTGCGCAGACCAGGAGCGGAGCAGGTGCCGGTCGGCCTCGGGGATCCCCAGCAGGTCCGCGATCACCGCCACCGGCAGCGGCTCGGCCAGCGCGCTGATCAGGTCGACCTCACCCGCGCCGACCAGCGGGTCGACGAGCGCGTCCACCTGCGCCTGCACCCCGTCACGCATGGCCTCGACCCGCCGCGGCGTGAAGGCCTTGCTGACCAGGCGACGCAGCCGGGTGTGGTCGGGCGGCTCGACGTCGAGCATCCCCGAGCGCACGACCCGCCAGAACGGCGCGAGACCCGGCTGGTCCTCGGGCTGCCCCATCTCCGCGTGGGTGGCGACGTGAAGATAGCTGCGGCCGAGCCGCCGGTCACGCAGCAGTGCGTCGACGTCGGGGTAGCGCGGCACCAGCCAGCGGCCGTCCTGGACTGTCACGGCCGGACCGGACCTCAGGTCCTCGTACGCCAGGTAGGGGTCCTTGACGAAAGCCGGGTCGGTGGGAGCGAAGAGCATCCGGTGACGGTAGACCTGGACCATGTCGCTCTCGCAGCAGGTCCGTTCCGTGATGTCCACCGCCCGCAACGACCTGGAGTCGCTGGTCGCCGTGCCCTCTGTCTCGGCCGACCCCGCGCACGCGCAGGACGTAGGAAGAGCCGCCGAGCTGGTGGCCGGCCACGCCCGCGACGCCGGGGCCGAGCGCGTGGCCGTGGTGGACGCCGGGGGAGCGCCGGCGGTGATCGCGCACTGGCCGGCGCCCGAGGGCCAGCCGACCGTCCTGCTGTATGCGCACGTGGACGTGCAACCCACCGGTCCGCGCGAGCAGTGGAGCAGCGACCCGTTCGTCGCCACCGAGCGGGAGGGCCGGCTCTACGGTCGCGGCGCGGCCGACGACAAGGCCGGCGTGATGATGCACCTCGCGGTGCTGCGCGCGTTCGGTGGCCGTCCCCCGGTCGGGGTGACCCTGTTCGTCGAGGGCGAGGAGGAGATCGGCTCGCCGACCCTGACCGCGCTGCTGGCCGCGCACACCGCGGACCTTGCCGCCGACGTCATCGTCATCGCCGACTCGGCCAACGCCGCGGTCGACGTGCCGGCCTTCACGACCAGCCTGCGGGGTCTGGTCGACACCACGGTCACCGTCCGCACCGCGATCCGAGCGGTGCACTCCGGGCTCTACGGCGGCCCGACGCCGGACGCGCTCACGGCGCTCTGCCGGCTGCTCGCCACCCTGCACACCGGCGACGGGGACGTCGCGATCGAGGGCCTGCGCCGGTCCGCCGGGTCCACCTCGGACGTGCCCGACCCCGGAGAGCAGACGCTGCGCGGTGACGTCGGGCTCCTGGACGGGGTGGCCCTGCTCGGCTCCGGGACGCTGCCCGAGCGGCTCTGGCACACCCCGGCGGTCACCGTGCTCGGGATGGACGCCCCGCCGGTCGCCGAGGCCTCGAACGTGCTGCTGCCGGTGGCCAGCGCCAAGGTGAGCCTTCGGATCGCGCCGGGTGACACGGCGGAGAACGCGACGGCCCGGCTGACCGAGCACCTGCAGACCCACGCCCCCTGGGGCGCCGAGGTGACGCTGTCGGACGGCTCGGCCGGCGAGGCGTACGCGCTGGAGGCGTCCGGGCCGGTCTACGACCTGGCGCGGCGCGTCTTTGCGCAGGCATACGGCAACGAGGCCGTCGAGGCCGGGATCGGCGGCTCGATCCCGTTCATCGCC
Source organism: Mycobacteriales bacterium (assembly GCA_038236005.1). Lineage (GTDB taxonomy): Bacteria > Actinomycetota > Actinomycetes > Mycobacteriales > SCTD01 > CANKBT01. Next base: position 23,953 of record JBBSTI010000010.1, read on the forward strand.
GAGTTCGCCCGGACCTTTCCTGGCGCCACCGTCCTGGTGACCGGGGTCGGCGACCCAGCCTCGCGCTGGCACGGGATCGACGAGAGCCTGCACCTGCTGATGTGGGAGCGCGCCTGCACCGCCGAGGCGCTGCTGCTGGAAGGCCTCGTCACACGCTGAGCGCGCCGCCCCCGGGCTCGACCGCGTCGAAGCGGGTCTGTCCGAGCCGGTCCAGCTGCCCCCAGTACATCGCGGGCATCGACAGCGTCCCGTCGTGGACCGGCAGTGCGCGCCCCGGCGACACCGCACGCAGGTAGTCGATCGCCTCGGACACCTTTTGCCAGGGTCCTGCGACCGGGACGCCGAGCACCTCGACGTCTGCGTCCGGCACGGTGAAGGCGTCCCCCGGGGTGAAGAACCGGCCCCCGACGAGGTAGCCGACGTTGGCCACGGTCGGGATGTCCGGGTGGATCACAGCGTGCTCGGCGCCGAACACAGCCACGGAGGTGCCGACGTCGAACCGCGACCCGGCTCGCACCACAGTGTGCGGCAGCTCGACCGTGGACGCCGATCCCTCGTCGAGGTAGAGCGCCGCCTCAGGGTTGACCTCGAGCAGCTCCGCGACCCGGACGGGGTCCAGATGGTCAGCGTGCTGGTGGGTGACCAGCACGGCGGTCAGCCCGCGCAGGCCCTCGAACCCGTTGCTGAGGGTGCCCGGGTCCAGCAGCACGCGGGCGCCGGAGTCCTCGACGAGCACGCACGAGTGGCCGAAGCGGGTGAGTTTCATGACGGCGTCCTACCCGCCCGGGTGGCTCCACCCCTGGCGGGGCAAGGGACCGGGCATGACTGCCCCCACCGTCCTGGTCCTCGGCGCCGGCTTCGCCGGCCTCGGCTGCGCCCAGAAGCTGCCGAAGATGCTCGCCAAGAAGGGGGTGCAGGCCGAGGTCGTCCTGGCTGCGCCGCAGGACTACCACCTCTACACCCCCCTGCTCGCCGACGTCGCCGGCGGGGTCGTCAACCCGGCCCGGGTCGCCGTCCCGCTGGCGCAGGCCCTGCCGGACGTACGCCTGGTCAACGGCACCGTCACCGAGATCGACCTGACGGCCCGGACCGCTCACATCGAGGTCGAGGGCCACGACCCCCGCACCCAGGCCTTCGACCGTCTGGTGTTCACCCCCGGCTCGGTCACCAAGGTGATGGACGTCCCCGGGCTGCAGGAGCATGCCCGCGGGCTCAAGACCGTCGGGGAAGCGCTCTACCTGCACGACCACCTGCTGCGCGAGCTGGAGCGCTCGCGCCACGAGACCGACGAGACCGCCCGTAGGGGTCGGCGCACGGTCGTGGTCGTCGGGGCCTCGTACGCCGGGACCGAGCTCGTCGCCCAGCTGCGGGCGCTGGCCGACACGACCTGCAAGAACCTTTGCCTGGACGAGAACGACGTGAACTTCCTGCTCCTGGACGTCGCGGACAAGGTGATGCCGGAGGTCGGGACGACCCTGGGTGACCGGGTCCTGAAGGTGCTCGAGGCCCGCGGCATCGACGTCCGGCTGGGCATGAGCCTGTCGAGCGTCGCCGCCGACCACGTCGTGCTGACCGACGGCACCAGGATCGACACCCGCACGGTCGTCTGGGTCGCCGGGGTCGCTCCGAACCCGCTGGTGGAGGCGCTCGGGCTACCGACCGAGAAGGGCCGGCTCGTCGTCCGGCCGGACCTGTCGGTGGCCGGCCACCCGTGGTTGTTCTCCGGCGGCGACGTCGCGGCCGTGCCGGACCTCGCGAACCCCGGGAAGATCACCCCACCCACCGCGCAGCACGCCCTGCGGCAGGGGCACGCGCTCGCGCGCAACGTCGCCGCCAGCCTGGGCGCCGGGACCGCGAAGGACTACAAGCACCGGGACCTGGGCCTGGTCGTCGACCTCGGTCCGGGGTTCGCGGTCGCCGACCCGCTCGGGCTGCACCTGTCCGGGTTTCCGGCCAAGGTCGTCACCCGCGGCTACCACCTGGTGGCGCTCCCGCTGGCCCACAACCGTTTCGGCGTCGGGTTCGACTGGTTCACCGAGGCCGTCACGGCACGGTCGGTCGCCCAGCTCGGGCTGGTCGACGCGGCCGAAGGTGCTTTCCGCGCCGAGCCGGGCAGAGGCTGAGGATGGCGACCAAGGACAGACAAGACAGCTACACGAAGCCGAAGCTGCGCGCCCGCCTGAAGAAGAAGATCCAGGCCGGCGCCAAGGGCGGCAAGAGGGGCCAGTGGTCCGCCCGCAAGGCCCAGCTGCTCGTGAAGAAGTACGAGAAGGCAGGCGGCGACTCCCGCGGCAAGAAGGACGACCGGCAGCAGCACCTGAGCGCGTGGGGCGAGCAGCAGTGGCAGGACCGGGGCGGTGAGCGGTATCTGCCCAAGGTCGCCTGGCAGGTGCTCACCAAGAAGGAGCGGGAGGCGACCGACAGCAAGAAGGCCAAGGGCAACAAGCAGCACGTCGCCAACACCGACGCCGCGAAGCAGGCCCGCAGGGCGGCCGAGGTCGTCTCGGCCAACGCCCCCGAGGCTCGTCGGCTCGTCGAGACGCTCGACCGGCCGACGCTCACGCGGGCCAGGAAGGGCGAGAGCCGCTACGGCAAGGACCGCAAGACCGTGCTGGCGGCCATCGCCGACCGCCGCAGGGCCCTGTGAGCCGTGAGATGACACCGGACCTGCACTTCTACTTCGACCCGGTCTGCCCGTTCGCCTGGATGACCAGCAAGTGGGTGCGGATGGTGGCCGCCCAGCGCGACTATCGGGTGGACTGGCGGTTCATCAGCCTGCGGCTCATCAACGCCGACGTCGACTACGACACGCACTTCCCGGCGGGCTACGACGCCGGGCACACCGCGGGGTTGCACCTGCTCCGGGTGGCTGCTGCCGCGCGCTCCGCGCACGGACGTGACTCCGTCGGGCCGCTGTACGAAGCGTTCGGCGAGCGGATCTTCGAGGTGGACCAGCAACCGGACCCGCAGACCTACGACGGGCTCGCCCGGTCGGCGCTGGCGCAGGCCGGTCTGCCCGAAGAGCTCGCCGAGGCCCGCACCGACCCCGCCTGGGACGTCGAGCTCCAGGCCGAGACCGACCGTGCGCTGTCGCTGACCGGCAAGGACGTCGGCACGCCGATCCTGCACGTGCAGCCCCCGGACGGCGTGGCGTTCTTCGGCCCGGTCATCAGCCGGTTGCCGAGCGAGCAGGAGGCGGTGCAGCTGTGGGAGCACGTCGTCGGGCTTGCGCGTTTCCCGGGGTTCGCGGAGCTGAAGCGCAGCCTGCGCGAACGGCCGCAGCTGCCGGCGTTCGGCGTGCCGGCGGACGCGGCCGGAGCGACCGAGGACTGGCACGGTGGGAGCCGCCGCGCCGCGCCGTGACCGTGATCGACCTCGTCGAGACCCTGCACCGGATCCCGCCGCTCACCCTGTCCTGGGTCGGCGAACCCGGGTCCGACCCGACCGGCTGGGCCGAGCGGGCCGACCGGCTCGTCGTCGAGACAGCGCGCTGCCCGTTCCGTACGTCGCCGACCGGACCCCTGGACCCGGTCCTGCACGGCGGCGTCCTTCGCGTCCTGGACCGGCTGGACCTGACCGGTAGGCAGATCGGCGCGTTCGTCTGCTTCCCTTCCACGGCGGCGAGCCCTGAGGCCAGGGTGGCTGACCATCGGCGGCGGTCCACCGACGAGCCAGGCAGGCTCGACCTGGGCACGTACGCGGGGCAGCGGGTGCTGGTGATCGACGATCAGGTGTGCTTGGCCCGGGGCGGTCAGCCGACCCCGGTGGCGCCGCACCTGGAGGCGTTCGTGCTGACGATCGCGACGGCGCACGACGCAGCACGCCGGCTGACCGAGGAGCAGGCGTGGGCCGTCGCCGACGCCTGCGCCGAGCGGGAGACGTTCCGCGGGGTCGACCTCGGACACGTGTTCCGGACCGAGCTGCAGACCCAGCACGAGCAGGTGCCATGCTGACCGGATGAGTACTGACGCCACCAACACCCAGGTCCTGCTCGCTCGTCGCCCGACCGGTCTGCCCGGCGACGACGTGTGGGACATCCGCGAAGAGCCGGTCCCCACCCCTGGCGAGGGCGAGATCCTCATCAAGACCGAGTACATCTCCCTCGACCCGGCGATGCGGGGCTGGATGAACGAGGGCCGCTCCTACATCCCGCCGGTGGGCATCGGCGAGGTCATGCGTGCCGGCGTGGTCGGGGAGGTCGTCCAGAGCCGCAACGAGCGCTTCCCCGAGGGCGCGCGCGTCGTGTCGATGACCGGCGTGCAGGAGTACGCCGTCAGCGACGGCAAGGGTCTGCAGATCGTCGACCCGGAGCGGGCCCCGCTGCCGACCTACCTCGGGACGCTGGGCATGACCGGGCTCACCGCCTACTTCGGGCTGCTCGACGTCGGCCGGCCCAAGGAGGGCGAGACCGTCGTGGTGTCCGGCGCGGCCGGGGCCACCGGTGGCGTCGTCGGGCAGATCGCCAAGCGGATGGGTTGCCGTGTCGTCGGGATCGCCGGCGGCGAGGAGAAGTGTCGCGAGGTGGTGCAGGAGCTCGGCTTCGACGCCTGCCTGGACTACAAGGGCGGCGATCTGAAGAAGGGGCTGCGCGAGCACGCGCCCGACCGGATCGACGTCTACTTCGACAACGTCGGCGGCCCGATCCTGGACACCGTCCTGCCGGGCATGGCCATGCACGGCCGAATCGTGCTCTGCGGGGCGATCAGCCAGTACAACGCTGACGGGGCGATGACCGGCCCCGCCAACTACATGTCTCTGCTGGTCAACCGCGCCCGGATGGAGGGTTTCGTGGTCTTCGACTACGCGGATCGCTACGGCGAGGCGCTGAAGGAGATGGCCGGCTGGCTCGCGGACGGTTCGCTCAGCTCTCGGGAGACCGTCGTCCAGGGCGGCGTGCGCGCTTTCCCGGAGACCCTGCGCCAGCTCTTCGCCGGGGTCAACACCGGCAAGCTGGTCCTGCAGGCCTGAGCCAGCCCGCCTGGCTCAGGACTCCGAGTCGAGCTCGAACCAGACGGTCTTGCCGTTGATCGAGCTCGACTCGACCCCCCACGCGCTGGCGAGCGCCTCGACCAGCGCGATCCCGCGCCCTCCCTCAGCGTCGAGCGAGGGAACGGGTCGCGAGGGTCGCTGGGAGCTCGCGTCGCCGACCTCGACCCGCACGCCCGCACGCCTCGCGAGCACGCGCACCTTCACCTGGCCCTCACCGTGGAGCATGGCGTTCGTCGCCAGCTCGCTGACCAGCAGAGCGACGACGTCGGTGTCGATCGCCGGGTCGTGCGACCGGGCCGCATCCACCGCGAACCGTCGGATCTTGGCGACGCTCGACGGGACGGTCTCCGCCACGATCTCCAGGGGGGTTGCACTCACCTGTTCGCCGTGCCCAGGCAGCGCTGCTGCCAACCCGTTGCGGTCGCCCTACCGTCGCTCAGGCCTCGTCGACGAGGAACAGCTCGTGGGTCTCCAGGGAGGTGGGGAGCACCAGGCCGAGCAGGTCCTGCGCGCTCAGCCGGGTCTCCTCGAACATCTCGACGCCGAGCCGGGCAAGGACCCGCAGCCCTGCGCCGAGGACTCCTGCTCGGCCGGCGCGCTCGGCCTGCCGGTCCGGGTCTGCCGGGCCGGGGCCGAGCAGGGGCCGCAGGTCGGCGGCGACCGGGTCGTGCTCCGGGGCGCCGTGGAGCACCGCGTCGAGCAGCCAGCGGTCGCCGGGCAACGCGTCCTGGCGCAGCTGAGCCAGCTGCGCCGTGCGCAGCACAGGGTCAGCCTCCGGGTCGACCATCAGCAGCAGGTGCGAGGTCGCGCAGACCAGCACGTCCAGCAGCTCCGGTGCCGAGACGTCCTCTTCGAGCAGCTCGAGCAGCAGGTCGGCGGCGGTCTGATCGTCCAGGCCAGGAGGCAGGGTGACGTACGCGGCCCCGACGGCCGACGCAGCGGCGCGTGGGCGACCCGTCCACCAGACCGCCGGGCCCAGGCTGCCTCGTTGGCGGACCGTCCGGGCCAACGACAGGCACGCCAGCACGTCCTCGGTCACCGGGTCGGCGGCCGGGTCCGCGAGCAAGGCCTGCACGCGCTCCAGAGGGGCGGTCACCCGGCCCCGCTGCCGACCCAGCACCTGCTCGGCCAGCCGGGCGAGCACCGACGCGGTGCCCCGGAGCCACTGCGCCCCGGCCGGGCCTTCCGCGCGCAGCAGGCCGACGACCGCGTCGCTGTGCTCGGCGTCAGCGCGCACCGGCCCGGCAGCCGCGCGCGCCATCCGCACCCATGCTCCGCCGAGCCGGGCGAGCCCGGCGTCGTCGACCATCCCGAGCTGCCGAAGAACTGTCTCCCCGGCCGCCTCGGGCCCGAGCACCGCACGGGCCAGCCCGGCCGTGACGGCGACGGCGGCGCGCACCGACTCGTCACGGTCCTGGCCGGCGACGACGTGCTCCATCGTGACCTCGACCTGCTCGCCCGGCTGGGCTGCAGCCAGGGCGGCCGGCAGCTGGTCCAGCAGCCTGAGCGCCTCTCCCTCGAAGGGGCCGGTCCTGGCGACCACCGCCTCGACGGCCTGTGGCGAGGCCAGCCGGACTGCCGTCGCGAGCGCTGCGCACAGCCGCCCCCCCATCTCGACCATCACGCCCTCGGGGGCGTGCACGAGAGCTCGCGCCAGGTGCGTCGTGGACTGCTCTGCCTCCAGATCACCCCGGTAGGCGGCCAGGACCGCGTTCGCGACGGTCTGCGCCGGTGAGTGCTCGACCGCGCGGTCATGAGCGTCCAGGTGCAGCAGCTCCTCCAGGTCGCCGCTCAGCCAGGGGATGAGCCGGCCGCGGAGCGCCTCGACCAGGTCGGCGACCGGCAGCGGCAGCTCGGCGACCAGGTCCGCGCAGTCCACCGGCCGTGCCCAGAAACCCTCCTCGGGCCCGGCGTCGATCACCGCGAGCAGAACCATCCGACCGTCGTCGCCGAGCTGGCCTGGTAGCGCGGCGACCAGCGGGGCGACCGGGACGTGCCAGGACAGCGCTACGTCGCCGGTGAGGGCACGGACCGTGACGGTCTCTGACCCCGGTCCGTCGGCGTGGACGTCGACCCGCGTGCTGAGCTCGGCCAGCGCCAGGCTGTCCGGCGGCAGCGACGTGTGGAGCAGCACCGCAGGCTCCAGCGCACCCCCGGAGTGGGCGTGGGAGACGGCTCCGGCGGCGCAGGCGAGAACGGGGGCGAGATGCTGTCGCGGGGTGCTCACCCGAACAGTGTTGCCGGTCGGCAGGTTCAGCGACCTCAGTGCGGGGAGCCACCTGCTGTGATCACGCAGAAGGACAAGGCGCGCCGGCTGGTCGACGGGCTGTCGGGCTGAGATGGCCGACGTGACGGACGCCCGGATCGGTGGGATGACGCTGGTCAAGGACGACAGCTGGGTCTGGACGGACCAGACGTACGAGATCCTGGGCTTTCGTCCCGGCGACGTCCCGGCGACCACGGCGCTGCTGCTGTCCCACGTGCACCCGGACAGCCGGGACCAGGCTGCTCGGCTGCTGGACCCGACCGTGCGAGGCCTTGTCGGCGGGACGCTGACGCTGCTCGACGCCGCAGGGCGAGAGCGCTCCGTGGTGCTCAGCGGGACGTCGTCGGAGCAGGGGTTGTCTCTGCAGCTGCTCGATGTCACCGAGGAATATGCCCGCCGAAGCGCCGTCGCCCGGGCTGCCGCGGTGACTGCGGCGACCTCCGCCCGGTCCGCGATCGACCAGACCGTGGGGGCCCTGCGGCTGGTCTACGGGATGTCGGAGCCCGAGGCGTTCTCGCTGCTGAGCTGGGCTTCGCAGCGCTCGGGCGAGAAGCTTCGTCTGCTGGCCGAGCGGACGAGCGAGCGGCTTGCGGCAGCTGGTCCGCTGCCGATGGAAGAACGTCGTGCGCTCGACCGGGTGGCGTTCCGGGCCATGGAGAACAGCCCCGAGGAGACCCCCCCCCGGCTGCCGGTCGAGCGGTTGTCTACCGTCCACGAGTCGGTAGAAGGGTTGACCGTCCTCGCGGTGACAGGAGAGCTCGACGTGCGTTCGGCCCCCGGCTTCACCGTCGACCTGGTGGCGGCGCTGTCCGGTCTCGACGCCAGGGAGGTGCTGGTCGTCGACCTCACCCGGGTGGACCATGTGGGTGAGGTCGGGCTGTCGGTGCTGCAGGGTCTGGTCCGTCGGTGCGCCCGCCAGCAGGTGTCGCTGCGCGTGGTCCTGAGCGGAGCGCCGACCGACGGCGTCGAGGGCCTGCGTCAGGCCGGAGCCTCCCTGCACCTCGGTCTCAGCTCGGCTCTGGCGGCCTAGTCCCGCGTCCGGTCCTGCTGCTCGGTGAGCCGGTCGAGGAACGGGCGCTGGCTGACGGTCAGCTTGACGACGGCCTGCGCCGTCGGGAACCACGCGGCGCGGTCGAGCTCGGGGAAGCTCTGCACCCGCCCGGAGCGGGGTGGCCAGACCATCTGGAAGGGACTGCTGACCACCTCGGTGACGTCGAGCGTCCCTTCCAGCGACCAGATCTCCACCACCTTTCCGCTGCGCAGCCTGACCTCGCCCAGCGAGGTCGGGTCGCCGTCTGGGGCGGGTTGCCCGAGCTCTTCGGCAAACTCCCGGTAGGCCGCCGCCAGCGCTGGCTCGTCCGGCTCGCGCTCGCCCTTCGGCACGCTCCACACGCCGTCGTCCTTGCGGGCGTAGAGCGGGCCGCCGGGATGACCCAGCAGGACCTCCAGCCCGCCGCCCACCCGCCGCCACAGGAGCAGCCCTGCGCTGCGTCTCACCCCAGGTCGCGAGAAGCGGGACGACGGCCGGGCGGCTGGGTCGGGACGGGCAGCAGCGGTGCCACCCGTCGCCACGGCCGCACGACCGGCTCGGCGGTGGTCACCCGGACCTCCTCGCCGCAGAGCAGCAGGTTCATGGCGCCGTCCGGACCGTCGCGCAGCGTGCACCGCACCTGCTGGTCGTCGACCTCGACCAGCAGCCGCATCCCGGCACGCCGTAGCCGGAACGTCAGCCGCGTGATGTCCCGCGGCAGGCGGGGGTCCAGGCTGAGGGTCTCGCCCTGTTCGCGCAGACCGCCGAACCCCTCGACCACGGTCGACCACGACCCGGCCAGCGACGCGAGGTGCAGCCCGTCGCGGGTGTTGCGGTGCAGGTTGCGCAGGTCGACCAGCGCCGCCTCGTGGGCGTAGTCGTGGGCCAGCTCGAGGTGCCCGACCTGGGCGCACATGATCGACTGGGTGCACGCCGACAGCGAGCTGTCCCGGACGGTGATCTTCTCGTAGTAGTCGACGTTGCGAGCCACCTGTCCGTCGTCGAAGGCCTCCGGGCACCAGTGCATCGCCAGCACCAGGTCAACCTGCTTGAGCACCTGCTTGCGATAGAGCTGCACGTACGGTGCGTGCAGCATCAGCGGGTAGCGGTCCCGGAACTCCTCGAACGGCCACACGGCGTAGTCGGTGTAGCCCTCGGCGTTGGGGTGCACGCCGAGCGTGTCGTCGTACGGGACGAACACGGCGTCCGCGGCTCCGGTCCAGGCGTCCAGCTCGTCCGCCTCCACCGACAGCCCCTCGGCGAGATCGGGGTGCCGACCGCACGAAGCGACCGCAGCCCGCAGGTTGCGCGCCGCCATGAGGTTGGTGAACACGTTGTCGTCGGCCACCGCGCTGTACTCGTCCGGCCCGGTGACCCCGTCGACGTGCCAGTGCCCGTTCTTGCAGGTGTACCCGAGCGAGGCCCACAGCCGAGCGGTCTCCACCAGCAGCTCGACGCCGATCTCCCGCTCCAGGTCGGTCGATCCGGTGACCAGGCGGTAGCGCTCGACGGCGTACGCGATGACGGCGTTGAGGTGGAACGCGGCCGTTCCGGCGGGCCAGTAGGCGCTGGTCTCCTGACCGCGGATGGTGCGCCACGGGAAGGCGGCACCTTTGAGCCCGAGGGTCTCCGCGCGCTCCTTGGCCATCGGCAGGATCGAGTGCCGCCAGCGCAGCGCGTCGGCGGCGGCCTGCGGGACGGTGTAGGTGAGCACCGGCAGCACGAAGCCCTCGGTGTCCCAGAAGGCGTGCCCGTCGTAGCCCGGCCCGGTGAGCCCCTTGGCCGGCAGGGCTCGGCGCTCGGCGCGGGCGCCGGCCTGCAGCACGTGGAACAGCCCGAACCGGACCGCCTGCTGCAGCACCGGGTCGCCCTCGACCTCGACGTCGGCCGCGTCCCAGTAGTCGTCCAGGTAGCGCCGCTGGTCGGCCACCAGGCCTTCCCAGCCGTCGTAGCGAGCGCCGTGCAGCGCGGCCGCGGCCTGGTCCCGGAGCGCCTCCGGAGAGCGCTCCGAGCTCCAGCCGTACGCCAGCAGCTTGACGACCGTCATGCTCTGTCCTGCCTTGAGCCGGGTCGCGACCGTGGTCCGCGCCCAGTCCTCCCGGACGTCGGTCTCCTCGGCGAAGCGCCCGTCGCAGGTGATCAGGTGGTCCATCCCGGCGGCCATCGTCAGCTTGCTGCGACGCGTGCGGTGCACGAGCAGCGCGCCGTGCTGCTCGGTGTCGGACAGGACTCCCTCGAGCGGGCGCTCGAGGGCGGCCGCGACCCGAGGGTCCTTGCTCTGCGGTGGCATCTTGGCGTTGGCGACCAGCTCGCTCTGCAGGATGATCCGCACTGGCTCGTCGAGCGCGGTCACCTCGTAGTGGATGGCAGCCACGGCGCGGTGCGTGAACGAGACCAGTCGGGTCGAGGTGACGCGCACCCGGCGGCCGGCGGGGCTGGTCCAGTCGGCGGTGCGTCGCAGCGTGCCGGCACGTAGGTCGAGCACTCGCTCGTGCGCGTTCAGCTGGCCGTATCGCACGTCGAACGGCTCGTCGTCCACCAGCAGGCGAAGGACCTTGCCGCTGGTGACCCCGACGATGGTCTGACCCTCCTCGGGATAGCCGTAGCCGGCCTCGGCGTACGGCAGGGGCCGCTGCTCGTAGAAGGAGTTGAGGTAGGTGCCGGGCACCTCCCGGGGCTCGCCCTCGTCCAGGTTGCCGCGCAGCCCGATGTGGCCGTTGGACAGTGCGAAGACCGACTCCGACTGGGCCATGGCGACCGGGTCGAGGTCGAGCTCGGGCTCCCGGACCTGCCAGGGCTCGACCGGGTAGCGGGCTTCCCCGGTCACAGCAGCTGGTCCAGGTCGGTCACGACGACGTCCGCCCCGTGCTCCCTGAGCTGATCAGCCTGACCGATCCGGTCGACGCCGACGACGTGACCGAACGCCCCGGCCCGGCCGGCCTCGACGCCGGCGAGCGCGTCCTCGAAGACCGCTGCCTGCGCCGGGGGGACGCCGAGCATCGACGCGGCGCGCAGGAACGTGTCCGGCGCCGGCTTGCCCGGCAGGCCCTCCTCCCGCGCCACGACCCCGTCCACCCGGAGCTCGACAAAGGTCTCCAGCCCGGTCACGCGCAGCACCTGCTCGGTGTTGGCGCTGCTGGACACCACCGCGATCCGCAGCCCCGCCGCCGTGGCCGCCTGGACGTAGCGACGGCTGCCCTCGAACACCGTGACGCCGTCGCGATCGATCACCTCCAGCAGCAGCCGGTTCTTCGCGTTGCCGATCCCGTACACGCTGGCCGCGCCAGGCGCGTCGTCCCGTGACCCGTCGGGCAGCTCGATGCCCCGGCTCGCAAGGAAGCTGCGTACGCCGTCCTCGCGCTTCTTGCCGTCGACGTAGCGGGGGTAGTCGACGTCCGGGTCGAACGGCGTGAAGCCCTCCCCGTCGCGCTCCCGCAGGAAGTCGTCGAACGACGTCGTCCACGCCTTGTTGTGGACCGACGCGGTGTCGGTCAGGACGCCGTCCAGGTCGAACAGGCAGGCGATGACGCCGGCGGGCAGTCCCAGCACGTAGAGCTCCTCGGGTCGGATGTCGCACGAGCGTGCCCTATCCGTTGGGCATCCGCGCGAGGCTGGGCGAGAATGGTCCGGACATGGAGACGAGCACACAGACGTACGCGGCAGAGCGGGTCTCGCTGCGGGACGCGAAGCGGTTGGGCAAGCGACTCGGACGACCGGGGGTCGAGGCGGAGATCGCCGAGGCTGAGGCGCGGCTCGCGGCCCGTCGGGCGGCCGTGCCCGAGGTGAGCTATCCCGACCTGCCGGTGTCGGAGCGGCGAGAGGAGATCGCCGAGGCTCTGGTGCGCCACCAGGTCGTCGTCCTGGCCGGGGAGACCGGGTCGGGCAAGACCACCCAGCTGCCGAAGATCTGCCTGGAGGCCGGTCGCGGCGCAAGGGGCATGATCGGGCACACCCAGCCGCGGCGGATCGCTGCCCGCGCGGTCGCCGAGCGGATCTCCGAGGAGCTGGGCAGCCCGCTGGGGGAGGACGTCGGCTACACGGTCCGGTTCCACGACCAGGTGTCGCCGAAGACCTACGTGAAGGTGATGACCGACGGCATCCTGCTCGCCGAGATCACCCGCGACCCTGACCTGCTCGCCTACGACACGCTGATCGTGGACGAGGCGCCCGAGCGCAGCCTGACGATCGACTACCTGATCGGCTACCTCACCCGGTTGCTGCCGCGGCGTCCGGACCTGAAGCTGATCATCACGTCGGCCACGATCGACCCGCAGCGGTTCGCCGACCACTTCTCCCACGCGCTGGGCACGTTCGTGCCGGTGATCGAGGTGAGCGGGCGCACCTACCCGGTGGAGGTGCGCTACCGGTCCCGCGTCGGTGGCTCGGACGGCGAACAGGACACCGACCAGGTCTCGGCCATCGTGGCGGCCGTCGACGAGCTGAGCCACGAGCCGCCCGGCGACGTGCTGGTCTTCCTGTCTGGCGAGCGGGAGATCCGGGATGCCGCGGAGGCTTTGCGCAACGCTGAGCCGACGCTCGAGGTCCTGCCGCTCTACTCCCGGCTGTCGGCCGCCGAGCAGCACAAGGTCTTCGCCCCGCATCGCGGACGACGCGTCGTGCTCGCGACCAACGTCGCCGAGACCTCGCTGACCGTGCCCGGCATCCGCTACGTCGTCGACCCCGGCACCGCCCGCATCTCGCGCTACAGCCAGCGCACCAAGGTGCAGCGGCTCCCGATCGAGGCGATCAGCCAGGCGTCGGCGAAGCAGCGCTCGGGCCGGTGCGGGCGCGTGGCGGCCGGCGTCGCGATCCGGCTCTACAGCGAGGAGGACTTCGAGGCCCGACCGGCGTTCACCGAGCCGGAGATCCTGCGTACGAACCTCGCGTCCGTCATCCTGTCGTTGACCTCGCTCGGGCTCGGCGAGGTGGCCGACTTCCCGTTCCTGTCGCCGCCGGAGTCCCGCAACGTCCGCGACGGCGTCGCGCTGCTGACCGAGCTGGGGGCCGTCCGCGAGGGACGACTGACCCCGACCGGCAGAAAGCTTGCCGACCTCCCCGTCGACCCGCGCCTGGCCCGGATGCTGGTCGAGGCCGACCGGCTCGGCTGCCTCAAAGAGCTGCTCGTCCTCGCCTCCGCGTTGTCGATCCAGGACGTGCGAGAGCGGCCGCAGGAACAGGCGCAGAAGGCGACCGAGCTGCACAACCGGTTCCGCGACGAGACCTCGGACTTCTTGACCCTGCTCAATCTCTGGGAGCACCTGCGCGAGCAGCAGCAGGTGATGGGTAGCAGCGCTTTTCGTCGTACGTGCAAGGCCGAGCTGATCAACCATCTGCGTGTCCGCGAGTGGCAGGACCTCCACCACCAGCTGCAGCGCTCGTGCCGGCGGCTCGGGATGACGGCCGGGTCCGGGCGGGCGGGGGACGACACCGTCCACCAGGCGGTGCTTGCCGGGATGCTCAGCCACGTCGGCCTGCGCGACGAGGCGGCCCGCGACTACCTCGGCACCCGCGGCGCCCGGTTCGCCGTCACGCGCGAGTCCGTCGTCGCCAAGAAGCCACCGCGCTGGGTCGTGGCGGGCGAGCTGGTCGAGACCAACCGGCTCTGGGGCCGGATGCTCGCGAAGGTCCAGCCCGAGTGGGTCGAGCAGCTGGCCGGCGACCTCGTCGTGCGCAGCTACAGCGAGCCGTCGTGGAACGCCAAGCGCGGCAACGTCCAGGCGAGCGAGCGGGTCACCTTGTACGGCCTGCCGCTCGTCGTGGGTCGTCGCGTCGACTACTCCCGCGTCGACCCGGTCGCGACCCGCGAGATCCTCATCCAGCACGCCCTGGTGGAGGGGGACTGGACGACCCACCACAGCTTCCTCGCCGACAACCGCCGGATGCTCGCCGACGTGGGGGAGCTGGAGCAACGGGCCCGCCGCCGCGACCTGGTGGTCGGCGACGCGGACGTGTTCGCGTTCTACGACGCGCGGCTGCCCGCCGACATCGTCTCCGGCGCGCACCTGGAGGCGTGGTGGAAGAAGGAGAAGCACGTCCGGCCGGACCTGCTGACGATGACGCTCCCGATGCTGCTGCACGAGGGCGCGGACGTGGCACCGGGGGACTACCCCGACACCTGGGTGCAGGGCGAGCTGCGGCTCGCGCTGACGTACGTCTTCGACCCGGGTGCCCGCGACGACGGCGTGACCGTCCACGTCCCGCTGCCGGTGCTCAACCGGCTCTCGTCGACCGGCTTCGACTGGCAGGTGCCAGGGCTGCGCCAGGAGCTCGTCACCGCGCTGATCAAGGCGCTGCCGAAGCCGTTGCGCGTCAAGCTGGTCCCCGCTCCTGACACCGCCCGCGCGGTGCTGGCCCGGCTCGAGCCGCGGGTCGGCTCGCTGCTCTCGGCGTTCGCCGACGAGGCGCACGCGCTCACCCGGGTCGACGTCCGTCCCGAGGACATCGACCTCGCCCGGGTCCCGGACCACCTGCGGCTGACGTTCCGGGTGTTCGCCGGCACCGAGACCCTCGGCGACGGCAAGGACCTCGACGCGCTCAAGGCCCGGCTCGGGCTCCGTGTACAGGAGGCCGTGTCCGAGGCCGCCGCCGGGCTGGAGCAGACCGGACTCACCGCCTGGACCGTCGGGACGCTCCCCGAGCAGGTGCGCACCGGGGACGTGATCGGCTACCCGGCCCTCGTCGACGAGGGCCGCACGGTCGCCCTCCGGGTGCTCACCAACCCCGGCAAGCAGGCCGCCTCGCACCGCACCGGCGTGCGACGACTGCTCCTGCTGAACGTCCCGTCACCCTTGCGGGCCACGGCCGACCGACTGACCGTACGGGACAAGCTCGCGTTGGCCGCCAGCCCGCACGGCTCCGTCGGCGCGCTGCTCGACGACTGCCTCCGCGCCGCCGCTGACGGTCTGATGACGTCGGTCCCTCGCGAGGCGGCCGGCTTCGACGCGTTGCTGTCGGCGGTCCGCGGCCAGCTGCCCACGACGGTTGCCGACCTCGTCGCCCAGGTGCTCCCGGTGCTCGCCGAGGCCCAGGCCGTCCGCGGCCGGCTCGACGACGAGCGGCGCCCCGCCCTGGCCGGCTCGGTCGACGACATGCGTGCCCAGCTCGACGCCTTGCTGCCTGCCGGTTTCATCAGTGCGGTCGGCGCAGCTCGTCTTGCTGACCTCCTGCGCTGGGTGAAGGGGATCGGTGTACGCCTGGACAAGCTCGCCGCCGACCCCGTGCGCGACCGGCGCGAGCAGGCCCGCTTCGAGCAGGTGGCCGACGAGTGGCGGCGTCTGCCCGCGAGCCCCGGTCGGGACGAGGTGCGGTGGATGCTCGAGGAGCTGCGGCTGTCGCTGTTCGCGCAGTCGATCCGCACCCGCGGGCCGGTCTCGGAGAAGCGGGTCTACAAGGCCATCGACGCCCTGGCTGCCTAGCGTCCCCGGCGTCAAGGGCGCCCGCTCGTCCACCCGTCGCTCACGGGTGCTTCTCGGGTTCCGTGCATGGACCTCTCGAGCGACGGAGCTCTCTCGGCATCGTGGCGTCTCGTCAGCATCCATCGACCCTTGCTGGTTCCCGCGGCAGACGTCTGGACGACTCGACGGATCGGACGTGGTCCGTAGACCTCTGTCTCTGTCCGAGCGCCGACGTCGGGGAGCAACGTGCGCCCACCGGGTCGTGCCCTCGCGACGACGACATGTGCGCTTGGGTCAGAAGGGTGGTTCGTCGCCGAGGGCTGCGACGTCTGTGCCGGTGACGTCCGTGGGGGGTCCGGCGGTGCAGAAGGGGTCGGTGGTCAGGTCCAGGCCGGCGCAGGCGGCGTGGGCGGTGCGGGCTTGCCGTGCGAGCTCGGCGGTTTCCTGCTGGGCTTTCTTGGTGCTTGCGTGGTGGGTTGCCTGTCGGGTGAGTCGTCGTTGCAGGGTGGTGTGCAGGCCGGTGTCTGATCTGCCCCGCGTATTTCGGACCGCGGTTCTGCAATTAGTCTAGGCTGCGACCTGCAGTTCTGTCCACTCTTTGCGGACCTCATTCGGGGTCTTGTAGGAGAGACTGGAGTGCAAGC
>JBBSTI010000011.1:0-39575 GCA_038236005.1 Mycobacteriales bacterium
GACGGCGCGCGCGCCGCAGCGCAGTACGCCGTCCTGGTCGCCGACGGCGGAAGCTCCGAGCTGTCGACGGTCGGACCGCTGGCCAAGGCCGAGGCAGCCGAGGCGTTCACGTTCTCGGCGAACTGGACCATTCAGGTCCTGGGCGGCATGGGCTTCACCTGGGAGCAGGACGCACACCTCTACTTCCGCCGCGCCTGGGCTGACTCCGGCCTGCTCGGCGGTCCGGCGGCGCAGCGCGCCCGGCTCGCGGACCGCATCGGGCTCTGACCCCCTGTACGACTGGCTCGTACGCGGGCCCTGTAGGACTGTTCTGACAGACGAGCGCACGACGAGAGGACGCACGTGGCGGGCAAGCTGGATGGTCAGGTCGCTCTCGTGACCGGGGGCGCGCAGGGGATCGGGGCCGCCACGGTGCGGCGCCTGTCGGAGGACGGCGCCAACGTGATCGCGCTGGACCTCGACGCGGCCGGCGCGAAGAAGGCGGTCGAGGGCCTGCCCACCGAGGGATTGGGCGTCGCCGCCGACATCACGAGCCGCGCGGAGGTCAACAACGCCGTCGACGAGGCCGTCGGTCGCTTCGGCAAGATCGACATCGTCGTCAACAACGCCGGCGTCACCCGCGACGGCCTGTTTTACAAGATGGGCGACGACGATTGGGACCTCGTCCTGGCGACGCACCTGACGGGCAGCTTCTACGTCACGCAGGCCGCGTCCGAGAGCATGGTCAAGAACAAGTACGGTCGGATCATCTTCCTGTCCTCGCGCTCCGCGCTCGGAAACCGCGGTCAGGCCAACTACGCCGCCGCCAAGGCCGGGCTGCAGGGCCTGGCCCGCACCCTGGCCATCGAGATGGGCCCGTACGGCATCACCGCCAACTGCGTCGCGCCCGGCTTCGTCGAGACGGCCATGACCAAGGCCATCATCGAGAAGACCGGCGGCTCGTGGAAGGAACTGGTCGCCGCCGCCTCCGAGCGCGCCGCTGTCAAGCGCATCGGCCGGCCGGAGGACATCGCCGGGGTCATCGCCTTCCTGGCCTCGCCCGACTCCGGTTTCGTCACGGGTCAGACGATCTATGCGACGGGCAGCCCGGCGGTCTGATGAGGCTGGCCGCGCACGCACTTCCCGAGAGCACCCGCGCGCTCCGGCTCGAGGTCCGCGCGTTCCTGCGCGGCGAGGTGGAGCGGGGTGCCTTCGTGCCCGCCGTCGACACCTGGCTGGGCGGAGTCAACCTGGAACTGAGCCGGGCGCTGGGCGCCAAGGGCTGGCTCGGCATGAGCTATCCCGAGCAGTACGGCGGGCGCGGCGCCGGTGCGCTGGACCGCTTCGCCGTCACCGAGGAGCTGCTCGCCGCCGGCGCGCCGGTCGCCGCCCACTGGATCGCCGAGCGGCAGATGGCACCCAGCATCCTCAAGTGGGGCACCGCGGAGCAGAAGCAGCGTTTCGTGCCGGGTATCGCCCGCGGGGAGCTCTACTTCGCGATCGGCATGAGCGAGCCTGACACCGGCTCGGACCTGGCCTCGGTCCGCACCCGCGGCGAGAAGGTCGACGGCGGCTGGCGCGTCAACGGCGCGAAGATCTGGACCTCCGGGGCGCACATCGCCCACCGCATGATCGCGCTGCTGCGCACCTCGCCGCGCGACGATGCGGCGCGCCATGCGGGCCTCAGCCAGTTCATCGTCGACCTGCACAGCGACGGGGTCGAGATCCGTCCGATCATCAGCCTCGACGGCCAGCACCACTTCAACGAGGTCGTCTTCACCGACGTTTTCGTGCCTGACGAGGACGTGCTCGGCAACGTCGGGGACGGCTGGAAGCAGTGCACCAGCGAGCTGGCGATCGAGCGCAGCGGGCCGGAGCGGGTGCTGTCCACCGTGCCGCTGCTGCTGCTCTGGGTCGACCTGCTCCGGGCCGGCACGCTGCCCGACGACGCGCTGGCCCGGCGGGTCATCGGCGCCCTGGTCGCGCGCTTGTTCGTGCTCCGGCAGATGTCGCTCGCCGTCGGCGGCTCGCTCGCCGCCGGCGAGAGCCCCGAGGTGGAGGCCGCTCTGGTCAAGGACCTCGGCACCCGGTTCGAGAGCGCGCTCACCGAGGCGGTCCGCCGGGTCGTCCCGGACGTGCCCGACCTGCACGGATCACCGCTGTCGAGCATGCTCGCGACCGCCGTCCTGCACGCCCCCGGCTTCACGCTGCGCGGCGGCACGAATGAGATCCTGCGCGGCGTCGTCGCCCGAGGGCTGGGAGTGCGATGAGCGCCGACGAGGATCTGAGGCCGCTGACGGAGACCGCCGAGAGCATCCTCGGGGCGGGCCCGTCGGCCGACGGCGACTGGGACGCCTCCGCCTGGGCTGCGCTCGAGGAGTCAGGGCTCACGACGATCGACGTGCCGGAGGCGCTCGGTGGCGGCGGCGGGACCCTGCGTGAGGCGGCCGAGGTCGTCCGGGTCGCCGGCGCGCGGGCGGTCCGCGTGCCGATCGCCGAGGCTGCCCTGGTCGGCGGCTGGTTGCTCGCCGCGGCCGGTCTGCCGGTCCCGGCCGGCCCGCTCACCGCGGCGCTGGACAGCGGCGGCGTCACGGTCGACGCCGCCGGTGTGCTCGGCGGCACGGTGCGCCGCGTTCCGTACGCCCGGATCGCTACCTGCGTCGTCCTGCTGGCCGACGGGCCCTCCGGCCCGGTGGTCGCCGTCGTCGACCGTTCGGCCGGCACGCTCACCGAGGGCGCCAACCTGGCCGGTGAGCCCCGCGACGACCTCGTGCTCGACGGCCTGACGCCGATCGCCTCCGCGCCGGTCGACGCCGCCGTCGCCGCCGAGCTGCCGCTGCGCGCTGCCCTGTCGCGGGTGGTGCTCGCCGCTGGCGCCGGCCAGACCGCGCTCGAGCTGACGCTGCGCCACGTGAAGGAGCGCGAGCAGTTCGGTCGGCCGATCGCGAAGTTCCAGGCGGTCCAGCAGCTGGTCGCCGAGCTCGCCGGCGAGGTCGCCACCGTGACCCTCGGCTCCGAGGCGGCGCTGCTGGCGATCGCCTCCGACGACACGGCCTACGCGGCCATGTCGGTCGCCAGTGCCCGCGTCGTCGCGGCCGACGCCTCCACCCGCATCGCCGCCATCGCGCACCAGCTCGTGGCGGGCATCGGCGTCACCCGCGAGCACGCGCTGCACCGCTCGACCACCCGGCTCTGGGCCTGGCGCGAGGAGGGCGGCACCGAGGGCGTCTGGGCCGACCGCCTCGCCGACCGCGCCCTCGACCCGTCGGCGCCGCCCCTCTGGCAGCAGGTCGTCGGGGTCTGACCCTTCCCGGGGCTGCCTCCGGCACCTCCACGACCGGGGGGACCCTCCGCGGCCGGGGCTGCGACCTGTTCGACCTGCTGTTTCGACGGTCAGACCGGCCGGGCGAAGCGGAGAATGGCGGTGCCCTCGCCGTTGTCGGCAAAGACCACCGTCACCGGCAGGTCCACCGCTAGCTGGAACGGATCCACGTCGACGATGTTGGTCATCACCCGCGGGCCAGCGGGGCAGCAGCAGCCGGCCGTCCGCGGTGGCGTCCCAGACTCCTGGAGCTCCGGGGCGACGGTGGGAGCAGTCACGGGGAGCGCGCTCATGCGTCCGCCACCCCCAGCAGCAGCGTCGTGCTGCCACTCCTCGTGCCCAGCGAGCCGCCGGTCCCGTGCGCCATCGCGATCTGGCAGTCGGGCACCTGCACCGCCGGATGGGCCTCGCCGCGCAGCTGCCGCACCGCCTCCGCCACCTCGTGATCCCGCTCCGGTTGGTCGGGTGGTTGTTGCACAGCCCGCCACCGTCGGTGTTGAAGGGCAGCGCGCCGGACGGCGCCTGCAGCGCCCCATCGAGCATGAAGCGGCCGCCCTGGCCCTTCTCGCAGAAGCCGAGGTCCTCGATCGTCTGCAGCACCGTGATGGTGAACGAGTCGTAGGTCGACGCGTAGTCGACGTCGCCGGTCGTCAGGCCGGCCTCCGAGAACGCCCGCGGGCCCGACCACAGCGCCCCGTGTGGGTGAGGTCGATGCGGCCGCCGTCGCTGTGCTTGGGCGACTCGCCGTGGCCGAGCACCTTGGCCATCGGGCGGGTCAGCGTGCGCGCGACCTCAGGGCTGACCACGACCACCGCCCCGCCGCCGTCGGTGACGACGCAGCAGTCGAGCAGGTGCAGCGGGTCTGACACCATCCGCGACCCGACGACCTGCTCGACGGTGACCGGCTTGTTCAGCAGCGCGTTGGGGTTGTGCTGGGCATGCAGCGAAGCCGCGACCTTCACCTCGGCCAGCTGCTCGCTGGTCGTGCCGAACTCGTGCATGTGGCGACGGGCGGCGAGCGCGTACATCGAGACGGTGGTCGGGCCGTATGGCTGTTCGAACGGTGACTCGGGTGCGCCCTGCAGGGCCGACATGCGGCGTACCTGCTCGTGCCTCGGTCGCCCGGCCAGCGTGATTAGCGCGACCGAGCACTTGCCGGTGGCAACGGCGGAGGCCGCGTGACCGACCTGCGCGACGTAGGACGAGCCGCCGATCTCCAGGGTGTCGAGGTAGGTCAGCCCGCGCAGCCCGAGGAAGTCGGCCATCGACAGCGGTCCGAAGCCGGGGGCGTCGCCGGAGCAGAAGTGGCCGTCGACGTCGGACATCGACAGGCCGGCGTCGGCGAGCGCGCCGACCGCGACTTCGGCGTGCACCTAGGCTGTCGAGCGGTCCGGGATGTCGCGCAGCGGGTGCTCGAACACCCCCGCCACGTAGCCCTTGCCTCGCAGGGTCACGTCGTCTCCAGGATGGGCGTCACGGACTAAGCGCTCGGTCCGGGCGTCGCTCCGAACGTAGCGGTACCCCCGCCGCAGCGTGCGGGGGCGTACCGGGGGATCAGCGGGCTTTGGCGTGTCTCCCAAGGTGTGCGGGGCTGCGTGGATGATCTTCGTGCATGACGGCTGGCTGTTCTGGCGGAGGAGACGTGGGCGCGGATCGAACCGGAGCTGCCGCCGCTGCAGGGCCCGTGGGCAGGCCGTTCACGCCGCACCGCAGGCGCATGCCGATGCCGGGCGTTGTTGACGAGGAGGTCGGGCCGTCCCAGCGCGTCCAAAGCTTCTCCAGGGCCGCGTCCACCGACTCAACGTCACGCACGTCCATTGGCAGTGGCTCTGCAGCGAGCCCGTCGACCCGGAGCGCGGCCACGGCCTTGTCGAGCCGCGACGTCGGTCGAGCGGCGACAGCGACGCGGGCGCCGGCACGGGCGAGCGCCTCCGCCATCGCTGCGCCCAACCCGCTGCTCGCGCTAGTCACCACGGTCCGCATCCCTGCCAGCTCCGCCACGGCCCGAACGTACGCCGGGCTCCGCTGCGCCGCCGCCGCGGACCACCTGCCCGCAGAGCATCGCGCCCCCACCTGGGACGACGGGACCCGGCGGCGTGGCAGGCGCATCCTGTCGGAGCGTCGCCGTAGCGTGAACGCCATCGACGCACCGGCCGCCCAGGCGGTCCAGACGTCTGTTTGGGGAGTGGTGTGAAGGTGCTCCTCGAGGGTCCGGGAGCTTCTGCTTCGGTCAGCTCCTGGGAGAGCATGCTCGCCGGGGTCGCCCGCCCGGTGGCGGGCCCGTCCACGACGCCCGCGCTCGGGCCAACTCGATGTCGTCGGCACGTCGCCGGCGCGGGTCCGGCTGCGCCCGATGCGGCCCGGCAAAGCCGGACGCTGGGTCAAGACGGGCATGTCGTGGCGGGACCTGGATAGCGGCCGCGCTTCGGTGCGGCTGTCGGCCGAGCCGGCGGCGGTGCTGCTCGACGTCCGGCGCGACGGGCCCGACGCGGACCTGCAACTCGTTCCCCGCGTGCGGGTCACCGGGGAGCCCGCTGCGACTGCTCGGCAACCCCGCCCACGGGTTGTTCGTCAATGCGCCGGACGAGCTGCTGCTCGTTCGACGCCGCCGTACGCGGCTACCTTGCTGAATCGGACGCCCGACGCCGTCCCTGCCTCGCCGCGCGAACGTCGCGGACGGTCTGCGGGGCTGCGCGACGTCCGTCGCTGCGCCCGGCCGCGGCCAGCAGCGCCTGCGGCCACGATCCCGCAGGTCACAGCGTTCTCTTGGGAGACACGGCCTACGCGAACACGGTCGCCCAGAAGCGGTTGGAGCCGCGCTACGCCAGGAGATCCGCTCCGGCTCACGGCCGTCGTGCATCAGGGCCGCCGTGCCTGGCCGCCCCGGCACGCCAGGTGACACGCGGCAGGCACGGTCGACCCCTTCGTTCGGCGTGGCCCCTGAACCGGGACGCTGGCTCGCGGGCGACTCAGGCCGGAGGGGCGTCCGCACCGGCGCGTACGGCCAGGACCAGCGCGTCCGTGACCTCCTGGGTGGTAGCGGTCCCGCCCAGGTCGACGGTGCGGATGTCGGCGTCGGCAAGGACGGCCTCGATCGCGACGACAATTGCGGCTGCGGCTGCGGCGTGACCGAGGTGGTCAAGCATCATCGCTCCGGACCAAACCTGTCCGAGGGGGTTCGCGGTGCGCTGTCCCGCGATGTCGGGCGCGGAGCCGTGCACCGGTTCGAACATCGACGGGTAGTCGCGCTCCGGGTTGAGGTTGGCGCTGGGCGCGATGCCGATGCTGCCCATCACCGCGGCGCCGATGTCGGTGAGGATGTCACCGAACAGGTTCGACGCCACGATCACGTCGAAGCGACCGGGATCGAGGACCAAGAGGGCGGCCAGCGCGTCGACGTGGTATTCCGACAGCCGTAGCCCGGGCCGCTCGGCGGCGACCTTGCGCACCACCTCGTCCCAGAACGGCATCGTATGGATGATGCCGTTGGACTTGGTGGCGGACGCCAGCTGCCCCGAGCGCTGCTCGGCCAGGTCCGCGGCGTAGCGGGCTACGCGTTCCACACCGTGGCGGGTGAACACCGCCTGCTGCACGGCGAACTCCTGCACGGTGCCCCGACCGAAGCGGCCACCGATGTCGGAATACTCCCCCTCGCTATTCTCCCGTACGACGAGCAGATCGATTCCGCCGGCCGGCACGTTGCGCAGCGGGCTGGTCATCCCCCTCAGCAACCGGGCCGGCCGGAGGTTGACGTACTGCTGGAAGGCACGCCGGATGGGGATCAGCAGCCCCCACAGCGACACGTGGTCGGAGACACCCGGGAAGCCGACCGCGCCCAGAAATATTTGGTCCTGCTCGCGCAGCTGCTCCAGGCCGTCATCGGGCATCATCTGCCCGGTCCGCGCGTAGCGCTGACAGCTCCAGTCCAACTCGGTCCAGGAGAAGGCGAACCCGTGGATCGCTCCCACCTCTTCTAGCACCCGCTGGGCGGCCGGCACGACCTCCCGGCCGATGCCGTCGCCGGGGATGACGGCGATGCGGTGCGTGCGCGACACCGGTGCGGGCTGTCCGTGGGAAGGGGTCATCCCAAGAACGCCAGCGAGAGCGTGGGCACGTAGGTCACGACGAACAGCGCGACCAGCAGGACCAGGGCGCTGGGCACAGCGGCCCGAGCCACTTTCAGTACGCTCATCTTGGTCAGGCCGCTAGCCACGAACAGGTTGAGGCCGAGCGGAGGTGTGATCATCCCGATTTCCAGGTTCATGACAATGATGATGCCGAGGTGGACCGGGTTGACCCCGAGCTGGATGGCGATCGGCAGGAAGATGGGCGCGAGGATGAGGATCGCGCTGGAGGTCTCCATGAAAGCGCCGACGACGAGCAGCATCAGGTTGATGATGAGCAGGAACGTGAACTTGTTCAGGTTCAGAGCGAGCAGCGCGTCCGCCACCTGTCCGGGGATCCGCTCCGACGTCAGCACGAACGAGAACAGGATGCCGTTCGCGATGATGAACATAATCATGGCGGACGTCCGCGCCGAGCCGAGCAGGATGGAGCCGAGGTCCTTGACGGTAATCTCGCGGTAGACGAGCAGGGAGATGAGCAACGCGTAGGCGACGGCCATGGCGGCCGCCTCGGTGGGGGTGAACACACCGCCGTAGATTCCGCCGATCACCAGTCCGGGAAGCGCCAGGCTGAGGAGCGCGTCCCGGCCCGCCTTGAGCTTCTCGCTCCGGGTCATCACGATCGCGTGCTCCCCGGTCCCGTAGCCCCGCCGACGCGACACGATCACGACCATGATCAGCAGCAGCAACCCCGCGAACAGGCCGGGGAGGATGCCGGCCAGGAACAGGTCGCCGATGGAGGTCTCGGTCGCGATGCCGAACACGATCAGCGGGATCGACGGCGGGAGGAGGATTCCGAGAGAGCCCGAGGTGGCGATAAGGCCGGTCGAGAACTCCTTGCCGTAGCCGCCCCGGATCATTGCGGGGATCAGCAAGGTGCCCACCGCGACGACCGTCGCGGGACTCGATCCCGAGATCGCCGCGAAGAACACGCACGACAGCACGGCCGTCATGCCCATCCCGCCACGGAGCCCGCCGACCAAGGCGTTGCCGGCGCCGATCAGGCGCTTGCTGATCCCACCTCGGCTCATGATGTTCGCGGCCAGGACGAAGAACGGGATCGCCATGAGCGGAAAATTGTTGAGCGCGTTGAACAGGGTCTCGGGAGCCTGGGTGAGCGGTGTCGTCGTGAAGTAGTAGAAGTAGCCGAAGGCGGTCAGACCGAGGGCCACCGCGATCGGGGTGCTCGAGAGCAGCAGGGCGAACAGCAGGACGACCAGGGCGATCGTGGCCCCGGTCACTGTCGCTTCTCGTCGCCGTGCTCGTCACGGCCGTCGTCGTCGTCGGAGTCGATGTGCATCCCGAGGCCGCTGGCCTCTGCATCGAGCACCGACTGGCGCGCCTGCGGATAGGGCTCCTGGCCGCGCAGCAGGCGGTAGAGCACCTCGAGCACACGCAAGAACATGAGCGTGAAGCCGATCGGCAGCGCCAGCTCGACGAACCAGAGCGGCAGCTTCAGGGCCGGGGTG
Source organism: Mycobacteriales bacterium (assembly GCA_038236005.1). GTDB lineage: Bacteria > Actinomycetota > Actinomycetes > Mycobacteriales > SCTD01 > CANKBT01. The sequence goes on from JBBSTI010000011.1 coordinate 8,895, forward strand.
ACGATGTTGCTCGCGGCGGGCTGGAACAGCAGCAGCCAGCCGAAGCCGCCGATGGCCGCTAGGTAGACGGCCATCAGGAGGGCACCCAGCAGGGCGAAGGCCCGCTGACCGCGCTCCCGCAGGAACAGCGGGATCAGGTCCACCCGCACGTGCTCGTCGTGCCGCAGCGTGATCACCGCGCCGACGAAGGTCGAGAAGATCACCAGGTAGATGATCGTCTCCTCGGACCAGAAGAGGATGGTTCCGAAGACGTACCGCATGATCACGGCGAGGATGGAGATGCTGGCGGCGGCCGCAAGCGCACCGGCAGCGAGCACATTCTCTACGAGGGTCAGACCTCGGTCAAGACGTAGCAAGTGACGATCTGCCTCTCCTCAGGCGGGACAACTCGCACGCCGCCCCGCCGCTCCGACACCGACGATCAGGAGCTCTTCTGACCCTTGAGCAGCTCGTCGATCGTGGCCTGGCCGATCACGCTGGCGTATTGCTGCCACACCGAGGGCACTACCAGGTCCTTGAACGCCTTCCGCTCGGCCGGGGTGAGGACGGTGACCGTGGAGGTCTTACCGTCGATGATGGCCTGCTTCGCCTTCTGGTTCAGGTCCGCCGCCACCTTGCGGTTATAGTCGGCGGCCTCGGTCGCAGCGGCGTCGACGTCCTTCTGGAGATCGGCCGGCAGGCTTTTGTAGAACTCGTTGTTGATGACGAGAACGTAGCCGATATAGCCGTGGTTGGACTCGGTGATGAACTTCTGCACCGTCTCCATATTCTGGGACTTGATGTTGGAGTAGGGGTTTTCCTGGCCGTCGACGACGCCTTGCTGCAAGGCGTTGTAGACCTCCGCGAACGCCAGCGGGGTGGACTGCGCACCCCATGAGTCGAACTGGCTGCGCAGCACGTCGGAGGGTTGGATGCGAAAGCTTAGACCGGCGACGTCGGCCGGCGTGCGCATCTCCTTGTTGCTCGTCAGTTGCTTGAGGCCGTTGTCCCACAACGCCAGCACCTTGGTGTTCTTCGCCGCGAGCTGCTGGTTGTCGAAGATCGCCTTGCCCACCGTGGAGTCCGGGGAGACGACCTTGGGGATGTCGTCGACGCTGTCGAACAGGAACGGCAGGTCCAGCACCTGGAGCTGCGGGGCGATGGTCGTGAACTTGGCACTGGCCGGCGCCAGCATTTGCACGGCGTTGGACTGCAGGGCCTGGAGCTCGTCCTTGTCGCCGTACAGCTCGGAGTTCGGGAAGACGTTGACCGTGATGCGTCCGCCGGAGGACTTCTCAAGCACCTCCTTGAACTTCTGGGCCGCCTGGCCCTTGGGGGTGTCCGGCGTCACCACGTGGCTGAGCTTGATCTCGTACTTCTTGCCGTCGCCGCCGCCGCCGCCGCCGGCGCCGCCATCGGACGCGGTGTCGCTGCCCCGGGCACCGCAACCGGCGAGGGTGAGGACGACCAGTGCCGCCACGGCGACCACCGTCCGGTGCGTGCGAATACCTTGCTTCACCTGATGCTCCTCTGAGTCGTGACGCGCGCCCGGTCTCGTCGCCTGCGGTCGCACGCGGGTACGCCGGCAATAACCTACCGCAGGTTGTGAGCCACATCACGGGACCGCCCGCTCGAGGTCGCCGGTCGCCCCTGCAGCTGCTGCGGCCCGGCGGCCAGGACGAATTGGCGGAAGACGCGTGCCGGCGCCCCCCGGCCGTCGAGCCATACCAGGCCGATCCTGCGAGTCAGGTACCGGTTGGCTCACCGTCAGCTGCACGGTGTCTGGTGCTGGCGCCCGGTCGCGGGCGGAGAGCAGCGTCACGCCGGGGCCCGGGGTCCGGTGGCAGCAGCGCCGCTCCCAGGCCCGCGGGTGGTGTCGATGTCGTCGACCTGGCGCCCTCTAGAAGGCCAGCCGCGGCGCAGAGCCGGCCGCCCGGCACCACTTGTCCGACGTGGTCTGCAGGCCGTAGCCCGAGCCTGCCCGGCAGTTGCCGATCGGCGGCCTCCTCCAGCCGCAGCCGCGACCAGCCGCCAGGCGGTGGCCGAGCGGCGCCAAAAGATGGAGCCGCTGCTCCTACATGGGTCGTGCGACCAGGTCCTGGTTATCCTTCAGGGGCGACGTCAGGTATAGGTCGACGGCACCGGCAGAGCAGCCCAGCAGCGCCTCGTGGCTGCGCTGCATCAGGTCGAAGGTGGCCTGCGGCACTCCCGCCGGAACTCCCGCAGCAGCGGAGGATCACCGTCTCCCCCAGCGTGTGCAGGAAGCCGAACGCGACCCGGCCGCTGTCCGGACAGGCTTCCTCCTCCACCACGCGCAGACCGGTCTGCAGCTAAACGAGCGCCCGCTCAGCGTGCTCCAGAAGCAGCATGCCGGCGCGGGTGAGCCGCACCGTGCGGCCGCAGCAGACCAAAAGCGAGACGCTCAGGTCGGCCTCCAGCCGGGCCACGCTGCGACTCAGAGTGGGCTGCGGCACTCCGAGCGCCTTCCCAGCCCGCGTGAAGTGCTCCGTACGGGCGACCGCCACGAAGTGCTGCAGCCTGGGCAGGACGGCCGACATGCCGGTTGTCTGCTCCCCATGCGTGCTCGACATGACCTGATGCTGTCTCACGCATTGGACGTATGGCACCCGACCGCCGATCATGGGGGGGTGACGACTGGAGCTGCGCCGCCCGTCGGGCACGCCCGCGGCACAACTGGCTACCGCCGGCTGGTCGCGGCGATCTGGGCTGCCGGGGTCGGCTCGTTCACGCTCCTCTATGCGCCGCAGGCGCTGCTGCCGCTGATCTCCGAGGACCTCGCCGTGCCGCCGTCCACCGCGGCGCTCGTGGTGTCCGTCTCGACGGGGACCCTGGCCCTGGCCCTCGTGCCGATGAGCGTCCTCGCCGACCGGGTCGGCAGGACCCGGCTGATGACGGTGTCGCTCACCGCGGCGGCCGTGCTCGGGCTGCTGGCCCCGCTCGCGCCCACGATCGAGCTGCTGCTGCTGATGCGGGGGCTGCAGGGCGTGGCGATCGCCGGGCTGCCGGCGCTGGCCATGGCCCATCTGTCCGAGGAGGTCGTGCCCGGGGCGGTCGGTGGCGCCATGGGGCTCTACGTCGCCGGCAACACGATCGGCGGGCTCTCCGGCCGCCTGGTCTCCAGCGCGGTCGCCGACGTCGCCGGTTGGCGGGTGGGCCTGGCCGCCGTCGGTGTCATTGCGCTGCTCTGCGTCGTCGCCTTCCGGCTGCTGCTGCCGCCCCCGACGGCCGAGCCGACCACGACCGGCCCCGGTCTGATGCTGGGTCACCTGAGCCGGCACCTACGCGATCCCGGCGTCCGGCGGCTGTGCCTGACCAGCTTCGTGCTGATGTCGGGCTTCGTCACGGTCTACAACTTCCTCGGCTACCGGCTGCTGGCCGAGCCCTTCTCGCTGTCCCAGACCGTGGTGGGGCTGGTGTTCTTCACCTACCTGGCCGGTACCGCGACGGCACCGAACGCCGGCCGACTGGGCGACCGGTTCGGCCGCCGGAGCGTCCTGCTCGGCAGCGTCCTGCTGGCCCTGGCCGCGGTGCTGCTGACACTCACCGAGGCCCTGGCCCTGGTGCTGCTCGGGCTGGCGCTGTTCACGGTCGGCTTCTTCGGGGCGCACACCAGCGCCAGCGGGATGGTGGGTAACCGGGCTCGCACCGGCCGGTCGCAGGCTTCCGCGCTGTACCTGCTCGCGTACTACGCCGGCGGCAGCGTCGGCGGCTGGGTCGGCGGTCTGGCGTACGAAGGCGGCGAGTGGCCAGGACTCGTCGCCTTCGTTGCCGGGCTCATGGTGGTCGCGCTCGGCCTCGCGCTGCTGCTGCGGCGCACGCCCCCGCTCGCCGTCGCGGGCTGAGGCCTGCTCCGCCCGGCGGCCCTTCTGTCGTCAGCCCTCAGATGGGCTCAGCCGCCGCCGGAGCCGCCCTGGTGCACTTCGACGCTGGGCTCGATGCCCTCGGCGCCGACCACTTCGCACCACGCCTCTAAGCCGATCTGGAACGCGACGACACCCGCCTCGGGCAAGGCGATCTCGATTGCCTCGAGAATCTCCGTGGGGCTGACGCCGAGGTCCAGCGCGACGCGGATGTGACTAACGATGTGGCCCTTCGACGCCCGCATCACGGTCAGCGACAGGATGAACAGCAGCTCCTTGGTGCGCCGGTCCAGCGTTCGCTCGGCCAGGTATGCGGCGTGCACGAGCCCGTTGGCGGCCTGCAGGACGGCGTAGTCCTGCTTGGCCATGACCTTGTGGTAATCGAGCACGTAACCGCGCTGGCGGGCCATGTCGTCGATGTACGCTTGCTGATCTTCCTCGGTGGCCATGCGGGTCCTCTCGATGTGGTCATGCGGACGGGAAAGTGCGGGCAGGTCAGCGGAGTTCGGTGCCGGCGCGCCGCTCCACGTAGGCGGCGACGTGCGTGTGGTCGGCGTCCGGGGGCAGCGTGCGGCCGGCGGCGGTCCATTCCTCGAGCGCACCGGCCGACACCGGGACCGGGGTCCCCGTCTCGTGCGCCAGCTCGAGCGCCGTGCGGAGGTCCTTCACCATCAGCCGGAGCGAGAAGCCGGAGTCGAAAGCCCCTGACAGCACGAACTTCTCCATCTTCACCTCCGTCGCGTGGTTGCGGCCGGTGGAGCCGTTGAGCACGTCAAGCATCACCCGCGGCTCCAGGCCGAAGTTCGCCCCTGTGGCCAGCACCTCCGAGGCGGCGACCAGCCCGATCGCGGACAGCAGATTGTTCAGCGCCTTCATGGCGTGGCCCGAGCCGGGTGGTCCGACCAGCGTGAGGTCGGCGCCCATGGCGGCCAGCACCGGCCGGACCCGGTCAAAGACCGCCGGCCGGGCTCCGACCATCACGGCGAGGGACGCGTCCCGGGCCCGCGCCACACCGCCGGAGACGGGGGCGTCGACGTAGTTCAGCCCGGCCTGCTCGGCGCGCGCGGCGAGCGCCGTCGTGCTGGAGGGGCGCGAGGAACTCATGTCGATCACCGTGGCGCCGGTCGGCAGCGCCGCCAACAGGCCGTCCTCGCCGAGGAGGACCGACTCCACGACCGCACTGTCCGGCAGCATCAGGAGGACCACGGCTGCGCCGGCCGCTGCGGTGGTCAGGTCACCGCTGGCCACGGCGGTTCCGTGCAGCTCGTCCGCCAGCGACCGGGCACGGGCGTCGTCGGCGTCGCAGAGCAGCAGGTGTCGCCCGGTGCGTGCGACCGCCGTCGCCATCGGCGTCCCCATGGCCCCCAGCCCTACGAACAGGATCTGCTCTGCGTCGGTCATCGTGCCTCGCTCTCCGCCGGATGCCGGTGAGACCGAGCCGGCCGTAGGGTCGCTGGATGGAAGCATTGCGCGTGGTGGTGCTCGACGATTACCAGGTCGTGGCGGAGGGCCTCGCGGACTGGGCCTCGCTGACGGGCTGCACCGTGGAGTTCGAGCACGGCCGGCTGGCCGACGCGGACGCCGTTGTCGAGCGGCTGGCGGGCGCGGACGCAGCTGTGCTTGTGCGCGAGCGGACGGCCTTCCCGGCGGAGGTGCTCGAGCGGCTGCCGCAGCTCCGGCTGCTGATCACCGGCGGCATGCGCAACGCCGCGATCGACCTGACGGCCGCGTCCCGCCTGGGGATCACCGTCTGCGGCGTCCCCGGCACGTCGCCGGCGACGGCGGAGCTGGCCTGGGGCCTGCTGCTCGCGCTGCTGCGGCAGCTGCCGGTGGAGGACGCGGCGCTGCGCGCCGGTCGGTGGCAGACCACAGTGGGCACCGGCCTGGTCGGTCGCACCCTGGGCGTGGTCGGGCTCGGCAACCTGGGCCGGCGCATGGTGCCGGTGGCCCGGGCCTTCGAGATGGACGTGCTGGCGTGGAGCGCGAACCTCACGCCCGAGGCGGCAGGCGCGGCCGGCGCGACGCGGGTCGGGAAGGAGGAGCTGTTCGAGCGGTCCGACGTCGTCAGCCTGCACCTGGTGCTGAGCGAGCGGACCCGGCACGTCGTCGGTCGGCGCGAACTGGAGCTGCTGGGACCCGCAGGCTATTTGGTGAACACCTCGCGCGCCGGCCTGGTCGACCAGCAGGCGCTGCTCGACGCCCTGCACGCCGGCACCATCGCGGGGGCGGCGCTCGACGTCTTCGAGCATGAGCCGCTGCCCGGTGACTCCCCCGTGCTTGCCGCCCCGCGCACCGTCCTCGCGCCGCACCTGGGCTTCGTGACCCGCGACAATTACGCCCACTGGTACGGCGGCGCGGTGGAAAACCTGCGCGCCTTCGCCGTGAGGACCCCGGTGCACGTACTCGCCGGTCCTCACGGGAGCAGCGCGACGTAGCGCCAGTCCAGGACGTCGGCGACCGGTCCGCCGGGACCGCGCCGTGCTGCGACCACCGAGCGGAGGTGGGCGAGCCGGCCACCGGCCGGGCCCGGTCGCACGTCTTCCACGAGCACCGTGCTGGTCAGCGTGTCCCCCTCGTGCACCGGTCCGGTGTGATCGCAGCCGTGCCAGGCCAGGACGGTCACCAGCTCGGGCAGGGCACGCAGCGCCTGGGTCAGGGCCAGGCCGATGGTGTGCCCGCCGTAGACCAGCCGGGTGCCCGCCTCGTCGTCGGAGTGCGTCCGCGCCACGTTGAGCGTCGACCGGGCGAGCTCGGGAGCGCTCGACACGACGTCGCCGCCGACCACCCGCCAGCGGGTGCCGGGCTTGACCGGCCGGCGTAGCGCCTCGGGCAGCCCGGCCCGGAACGCGTCCAACCGCCACCCGTCGGCCACCGAGGGCGGGTCCTGCCGGTCCGCACCGATCCGGCCGAGGTCGTCGGCGTGTCCGGTGCGAGCGGCCGCATCCCGCCGCGGCAGCATGGCGCAGCGCCAGAAGTCCAGCACGGTGCGGGCGTCCTGGTCGATCGTCGTGATGCGCAGCGCGACCAGTCCCGTCGGCGCGCGGTCCGGGCGCGGCGCGTTCTGCTTCAGTCCGACGACCTCGGTGTGGGTGCTGAGGGTGTCCCCGAGCGCGGCAGCGCGGTGGAACGCCAGCCCCCGGTAGAACAGGTTCGCCTTGACGTGGTGCGTCACCGGGGTGGACTGGCCGATGGCGACGTCCCACACCAGCGACGGTGGGGCGAACGGGCGTGGGTCGCCGGTCACCCGCTCGCTAAGGTGCTGGTCCAGCGCCAGCCGGAGCCGCTCGCCCACGATCGCCTGGTGCACCGCGGCGGCGCCATCGGTGAGGGTCACCGGGGGAGCGATGTCGAAGACGTCGCCGAGCGAGAGCTCGTCGAAGTACGGGCCCTCCGCTCCGCGCTCGTCGACCACGGGCTCACCGTCCACGCGGTCGTCAACCGGCTGAACGTCCACGTCGTCGGTCATCCCGCACCTCCCACCCGGGCCAGGACGCGTCGCGCCGCCACGGCCACTGCCTCATCGAGCATCTGACCGTCCAGCAGGACAGCGCCCGCTGCTCCCTCGCGCGCTCCGCGCTCCAGCGCGTCCAGCACGGCGCGGGCATGCGCTACCTCCGGCTCCGTCGGCGTGAACAGCTCGTTGAGGACGTCCAGCTGCCTCGGGTGGATGGCCCACTTGCCGTCGAAGCCCAGGTCACGTGCTCGCTCTGCCGCGGCCACCATGCCGTCGTCCACGTGCACGCCCAGGTACGGCCCATCTACCGCCTGGACGTCGGCCGCCCGCGCGGCGACGAGGACCGCCGACTGCACCGGGAGCCACAGCGGCAGTTGGCGCTCGGGCGGCCCGGTGAGGCCCAGGGAAGCACCGAGGTCGGCGTAGCCGAGCACGAGCGCCTCCAGCCGCTCAGCGGCACGGACCGTCTCGTCGAGGTTCGCGAGCCCCGCGGCCGTCTCGACCAGGGCCTGCACGCCGATCCGGGAGGTGCGGCCGGAGCGCGCCTCCACCCCGTCGAGAAGCCGGTCGACGAAGGCCAGCTCGCCGGGGCCCTCCACCTTCGGGAGCACCAGCGACCCGGGCAGCACGCAGACCTCGGCAAGGGCCATCACGTCGAGGTGGCACCACGGCGTGCGAACCCCGTTGACGCGGACCGTCACACGGGCCGCCGCCTCGGCCGGCAGGTCCCGGAGCAGGTCCACAAGCAGCTGGCGGGCGCGGTCCTTGCTGGCCGGCTCGACCGCGTCCTCGAGGTCCAGCACCACCGAGTCGGCGCTGCTGGCCAGCGCTTTGGCGGTCTTGTGCGGGTCGCTGGCCGGGACTGACAGCACCGACCGCCGGCGCGGCGGCACCCCGCCGCCGGACCGCTCCACGCCGGCTGCCGACGGTGCAGGGGGTGAGGTCATGCGCGCTCCTCCGTGGACCCGTAAGCGGCTCAGGACTACATTGGCCGTACCTATCCGACCGGACGGTACCCGTCCGAGGCCCGAGGAGCGCCCATCACGACGCGGACCCGGCAGGAGGGCAGCGCCTACCGCCTCCTCGCGCGCGAGCTGCGGCTGTCACTGAACGAGGGCCGTTACGGCGACAGCGGGCGCCTCCCGACCGAGGCCGAGCTCGCCGCGGGGCACGGTCTGAGCCGGCAGACCGTCCGGCGCGCCATGCAGGACCTCGTCAGCGAGGGCCTGATCTACCGCGTGCCGGGCCGCGGCACCTTCCCCGCCCCGCGGGAGGGCCGCTACCTGCGTCACTTCGGCTCCGTCGAGGACCTGATGGGGCTGTCGCTCGACACCCGGATGGAGCTGGTGACCCCCCTCGCCCGGCGGGTCGACGCGTCCGGCTCCGACCGGCTCCGGCTGCCGGACGACGTCGTGATGAGCGTGACCTTCCGCCGCGTGCACGAGGGGATGCCGCTCTGCTTCACGAGGGTGATGCTGCCCCCCGCCGTCGGCCGGCTGCTGTCGGACGTGCCGGAGTTGCAGGAGGCGGGGGCGAGCAGCCCGCACACCGTGCTCGGCCTGCTGGACGCCCGGCTCGGCACCCCGGTGCTCGAGGCAGAGCAGAGTATCGGCGTGGTGGCCGCCCCGGCCGACGCCACCGGGCAGCTCGGGATTGCCGATGGCACCGCCGTCCTGCGCATCGACCGCGTCTACAGCGACGCCGAGCGGCGGCCCGTGGAGCTGGCCGTCAGCTGGTTCCACCCCGACCACTACTCCTACAGAGTCCGATTGCGCCGCTCCGGCTGACGACCCGATCATCCGTCCCCCGCCCCGATCCCGCTTCCCGATCCGTCCTCGAACCCTGGAGATCCCGTGCCGCACCTCGCCGTCGACCTGGCCCGCTGGGCCGTCGAGCTGTCGCCCACCCCCGAGGACCTCGCGCTGGCCGACCGGTCGCTGCTGGACGTGCTGGCGGTGGCCGTGGGCGCCCGCGAGCACCCGCTGGTGCCCGTGGTCGCCGACCTGCCGGAGGCGGCCCGCTGGGCCGCGCTGGGGCACGTCCTGGACTTCGACGACCTGCACATGGAGAGCACCACGCACATCAGCGTGGTGTGCGTGCCCGCCGCGCTGGCCGCCGGCGGCGGCGCCCGGGCCTACCTGGCCGGTGCCGGCGTGATGGCTCGGCTCGGGGTCGCCCTGGGCTGGCCGCACTACTCGGCGGGATGGCACGCCACCTGCACCGCCGGCGCTCCCGCGGCCGCCGTGGCGGCGGCCGTCGCGCTAGGCCTGGACGTGGAGGCCACCGCGCGGGCCATCGCCCTGGCCGTGCCTGCAGCCGGTGGGGTACAGCGGTCGTTCGGCACGCACGCCAAGTCGCTGCAGGTCGGCTTCGCCGCGGACGCCGGCCTGCGGGCGGCGCGGCTGGCCGCGGCCGGCGCCACCGCCGACCCGGGCGTGCTGGAGCACTGGCTGGCGCTGGTCGGCGGCGATCCGACGCGGGTGGACCTGTCCGGTCCGGCGGTGCCGGGCGGTCTGGCCGTCAAGGTATACCCCTGCTGTTACGCGCTGCAGCGGCCGATCGCCGCGGTCCGGCAGACCGGGGTCCGGGCGGAGAACGTCGTGCGCGCGCGGGTCCGCACGCCGGTGGGGACCGTGCAGCCGCTGATCCACTCACGGCCCACCACCGGTCTGGAGGCCAAGTTCAGCCTGGAGTACTCCGTGGCCGCGGCGCTGCTGGACTGCTTCCCCGGATCGGCCAGCTTCGAGGACGATGCCGTCCGTCGCGCGGACGCGGTCCGCCTCATCGAGGCCGTGGACGTCGAGCTGACCGAAGGCGGTGACTGGCTGCTGGCCGGCGCCTGCGACCTCGAGCTGGACGTGCGGGACGGCAGCACGGTCCGCACATCGCTGGAGATCCCGCCCGGCGCCCCCGGGCGGCCACCGAGCTTGCAGGAGATGGCTGCCAAGGTGCGGGACTGCGTCGGCGACCTGGCCGACGAGCTGCTCGGCACGACGTGGGAGACCGCCGCCGACCTGCTGCGGCAGCGGCTGCCCGCGACCGCCCCCGTGCAGGCCGGCTGATGGCGCTCCCGCTTGAGGGCACCACCGTCGTCAGCATTGAGCAGGCGGTCGCCGCGCCCTTCGCGACCCGCCAGTTGGCGGACCTCGGCGCCCGGGTGATCAAGGTGGAGCGCCCCGGTCCCGGTGACTTCGCCCGCGGTTACGACGAGTCGATCCAGGGCCAGTCCAGCTACTTCGTCTGGCTGAACCGCTCGAAGGAGTCGCTCAGCTGCGACCTGAAGTCCGAGGAGGGCCTGGCCGTCGTCCGGGCGCTGCTCGTCGACGCCGACGTGTTCGTGCAAAACCTCGCGCCGGGCGCTGCGCGGCGGCTCGGCCTGGACGCTGACACGCTGCAGGCCGCCCATCCGCAGCTCGTGGTCTGCGACGTGACGGGCTTCGGCAGCACCGGTCCGTGGTGGGACGCCAAGGCATACGACCTGCTCGTGCAGTGCGAGACCGGGCTGGTCTCGCTGACGGGTCTTCCGGAATCACCCGCCAAGGCCGGTATCTCGGTTGCCGACATCGCCGCCGGAATGTACGCCTACAGCGGCATCCTCACCGCGCTGCTGCAGCGGGCCAGCACGGGCGTCGCCCCGGCGCTCGAGGTCTCGCTGTTCGAGGCGCTGGCCGAGTGGATGGGCTCCCCGATGTACTACACGGAGGGGCTCGGACGTCAGCCCCAACGGGTGGGGATCGAGCACGCCACGATCGCACCGTACGGGCCGTTCACGGCCGGAGACGGCGGCGTCGTCCTCGTGGCAATCCAGAACGACCGGGAGTGGCGCTCGCTGTGCCGAGTCGTGCTCGACGACGCGGCGCTCGCCGACGACCCCCGCTTTCGGAGCGGCTCCGACCGGGTCGCCCATCGCGGGGAGCTGAACGCGATCATCGGTGCCCGCTTCGAGCAGCTCACAGAGCCCGAGGCCAACCGACTGCTGTCGGAGGCCGACATAGCCCACGCCCGCGTCAACGAGGTGCAGGGGCTGCTCGACCACCCCGTCCTTGCCGGGCGTGACCGTTGGCGACAGGTGGAGACGCCGGGCGGTCCGATCAGGGCGCTGCTGCCACCCACCTCGATCCGCGGCGTCACGCCGCGGATGGACCCCGTGCCCGCCGTCGGCGAGCACACCGACGCGATCCTGACCTCGCTCGGTTACGACGAGGAGCGGATCGCCCAACTGCGCCAGGACGGCGCGGTATGACGCCCGGGAGGCACGCATGACCACCCCTTCAGGTCTCACCAGCGAGGAGCAGGAGATCGTCGACCTGGTCCATGACTTCGTCGACAAGACGGTCCGCCCGGTCGCAAGCGAGCTGGAGCACGCCAACACCTATCCCGAGGACCTCATCGAGCAGATGAAGCAGCTCGGCATCTTCGGGCTCGCGATCCCCGAGCCGTACGGCGACGTCGCCGTCTCGACGCCCTGCTACGCGATGGTGACCGAGGAGCTCGCCCGCGGCTGGATGAGCCTGGCCGGCGCGATGGGTGGGCACACCGTCGTCGCGAAGCTGTTGCTCGCACACGGCACCGAGGAGCAGCAGCAGCGCTACCTGCCCAGGATGGCGACCGGGGAGGTGCGCGCCACGATGGCACTGACCGAGCCGGGTGGTGGCTCGGATCTGCAGGCGCTGCGGACGACGGCCAAGAAGGACGGCGACGACTACGTCATCAACGGCACCAAGACGTGGATCACCAACGCCCGGCGCAGCTCGTTGCTCGCCGTCCTCGTCCGCACCGACCCCGCCAGCGACCCGCCGCACCGCGGCATGAGCATCCTGCTGTGCGAGCACGGCCCGGGTCTCGACGTCAGCCGCGACCTGCCCAAGCTGGGCTACAAGGGCGTCGAGAGCTGCGAGCTGTCTTTCAGCGACTACCGCACCCCGCAAACCTCCGTGCTCGGCGAGACGGAGGGCAAGGGCTTCACCCAGTTCATGCAGGGGCTGGAGGTCGGCCGCATCCAGGTCGCAGCGCGGGCGACCGGCGTGGCGCGCGCAGCGCTCGAGGACTCGGTGCGCTACGCCCAGGAGCGCCAGAGCTTCGGCAAGCCGATCTGGCAGCACCAGTCGGTGGGCAACCTGCTCGCGGACATGGCGACCAAGCTGGCCGCGGCCCAGCAGCTGCTGCTGCACGCAGCGCGGACGTACGACTCCGGCCGCAGATCGGACCTCGAGGCCGGCATGGCCAAGCTGTTCGCCTCTGAGGCCGCGGCCGAGATCACGCTGAACGCGATCCGGGTGCACGGCGGCTACGGCTACTCCACTGAGTTCGACGTCGAGCGCTACTTCCGAGACGCTCCTCTGATGATTGTCGGAGAGGGTACGAACGAGATCCAGCGCAACGTCATCGCCGCCCAGCTGATCAAGCGGGGCGGGCTGTAGGTGCGCGAGCTCGAGACCGGCACCGAAGACCTGCGGGCCCACGTCGCGGACGGCGTGGCTGTCCTCGTGCTGGACCGACCGGAGCGCCGCAACGCCCTGACCCCTGGCATGGTGCGCGGCCTCGGCCGGGTGCTGGCGGAGGTCGAGGCCGACGACGAACTCGGCGCCGTCGTGCTGACCGGCGCCGGCGGGGCGTTCTGCGCCGGCGGTGACGTCAAGGCGATGGCCGAGGCGGGCGACTGGTCGGCCGCCCAGCTGGTGCAGCGCCAGCGCCGTGACCAGCGCGCGGTGTGCGGTCGGCTGTGGCGGATGCCCAAGCCGGTGCTTGCTGCCCTTCCGGGCCCGGCGGCCGGCGCCGGGCTCGGCATCGCCCTGGCCTGCGACCTGCGCTACGCGACCGAGCGCACGGTGCTGACGACGGCGTTCGCGAAGGTCGGCCTGTCCGGCGACTACGGCGTCGCGTGGCTGCTCACCCGCCTCATCGGCACGGGCCGGGCCCGGGAACTCCTCTACTTTTCAGACCGGCTGGACGCCGCCCGTGCGCTCGAGCTGGGGCTGATCAACGACGTCCTGCCGGACGAGGAACTCCTCCCCTACGTCCTCGAGCGGGCGCGGACCCTGGCCGCTGGGCCGCGCGTCGCCCTCAGACTGATGAAGACCAACCTCAACCTGGCGCTGAGCGCTGACCTCGAGGACGCCATGGACGTCGAGGTGGCGCACCACACCGCGAGCAAGGCGACCGCGGACCACGCGGAGGCCGCCCGGGCCTTCGTCGAGCGCCGGCCAGCACGCTTCTCCGGCCGCTAGTAGGAGGTCCAGTGCCCGAGTTCGACTACACCCCTCTGCTGCCGGCCGGCCCGGGCGAGACGCCCTACCGCCGGCTCACCGCGGACGGCGTCTCCACGGCGTCCGCGCTGGGTCGCGACTTCCTGCAGGTCGAGCCGGAGGCGCTACGCTTGCTGGCCCGCACTGCGGTGCGGGACGTCTCCCACCTGCTGCGACCCTCGCACCTGGCCTCGTTGCGGCATATCCACGACGACCCGGAGAGCTCTCCCAACGACCGGTTCGTGGCGCTCGACCTGCTCCGTAACGCCGCCGTCGCCGCCGGCGGCGTCCTGCCGATGTGCCAGGACACTGGCACCGCGATCGTCCTCGGCACCCGCGGCCAGTCGGTGCTCACCGCCGGCCGCGACGCCGAGCATCTGTCGCGCGGGATCTTCGACGCCTACACCGAGCTGGACCTGCGCTATTCCCAGATGGCGCCGCTGACGATGTGGGAGGAGGTCAACACCGGCTCCAACCTGCCCGCGCAGATCGAAATCAACGCCGGCGACGGCGCGGCATACGACTTCCTTTTCATGGCCAAGGGCGGCGGTTCGGCCAACAAGTCGTTCCTGTACCAGCAGACCAAGGCGGTGCTGAACCCCGCAGCGATGATGCACTTCCTCGAGGAGAAGGTCGCCTCGCTCGGTACGGCGGCGTGCCCGCCGTACCACCTGGCGATCGTCATCGGTGGCACGAGCGCCGAGCACGCGTTGAAGACCGCGAAGCTGGCGAGCGCCCGCTACCTCGACACCCTGCCGTTCGCTGGCTCGCGGTCAGGTCACGGCTTCCGCGACCTAAAACTGGAGGCTCAGGTACACGAGATGACGCGAACGCTGGGCTTCGGCGCGCAGTTCGGCGGCAAGTGGTTCTGCCATGACGTGCGCGTGGTTCGACTGCCCCGCCACGGCGGTTCCCTGCCGATCGCGATCGCCGTGTCCTGCTCCGCCGACCGCCAGGCCCGGGCGCGCATCGACGCCGACGGCGTGTGGCTCGAGGAGCTCGAGACCGATCCCGCGCGCTTCCTGCCCGACATCGTCGAGGAGCAACTCGGCGACGACGTCGTGCGCATCGACCTGGACCGGACGATGGACGAGGTGCGCGCTCATCTTTCGGAGCTGCCGGTGACGACCCGGGTGTCGCTCACCGGCGCGATGGTCGTCGCCCGCGATATCGCCCATGCCGAGATCGCGGCGCGCCTGGACCGCGGCCAGCCGATGCCGAACTACCTGCGCGACTACCCCGTCTACTACGCCGGGCCGGCCAAGACGCCGGAGGGGATGCCGTCGGGGTCCTTCGGACCCACCACGGGCGGGCGCATGGACGGCTACGTCGAGCGCTTCCAGGCTGCGGGCGGCTCCTTGGTCATGGTCGCCAAGGGCAACCGGAGTCGCCCGGTCACCGAGTCGTGCAAGCGGCACGGTGGCTTCTACCTGGGTTCGATCGGCGGGCCGGCCGCCCGACTCGCGCAGGACTGCATCAAGAAGGTCGAGCTGCTTGAGATGGAGGAGCTAGGCATGGAGGCGGTCTGGCGCATCGAGGTCGAGGACTTCCCGGCGTTCGTCGTTGTCGATGACAAGGGCAACGACTTCTTCGCGCCGCAGAACACGGCCGTGCCGGTGGCGATCGGTCGGCGTCCGACGGACGAGCCGTCGTGACCTGCGTCCGAGGGGACGGGTGGTGCGCGTCGACACCGACTGGCGCTCGTGCTCCTGGCTCAGCGGCAGTTGGTGGTCCAGCCTGACCCGGACCGCCACCGTTGTGACCCGTGGCTGAGGCACCACTCTGGCGGACTGTCGCCGCGGCCGGCCTGTCCACGCTGCTGGCCTCGCTGCCGGTGTTTCTGCTCGGCGGGCTCGCCGTGCTCGTACGCGAGGACCTGGGCTTCTCCGAGGCGCAGCTCGGCCTCGCCGCGAGCACCTTCTTCTCCGTGGCCGCCCTGACCGCCGTAGGCGCCGGCCGGATCGTCGCCAGGACCGGCGCGTGGACGGCGACGGTCCTGGCGGCTGCGATCTCTGCACTCGCCCTGATCGCCATGGCCACCGCGCAGGCGTACGCCGCACTCCTGCTGGCACTGGCTCTCGGCGGTGTCGCCAACTCGCTCGCTCAGATCGGCACCAACGGCACGCTGGCGCGCGTTGTCCCCAGGCACCGGCAGGGGTTGGCGTTCGGGATCAAGCAGGCGGCCATCCCGGCCGCGACGCTGCTCGCCGGCTTCGCCCTACCGGTGGTCGGGCTGACGCTCGGCTGGCGGGCGAGCTTCGGTGCGGCGGCAACATTGGCAGTCGTCTACGT
Source organism: Mycobacteriales bacterium (assembly GCA_038236005.1). Classification (GTDB taxonomy): domain Bacteria; phylum Actinomycetota; class Actinomycetes; order Mycobacteriales; family SCTD01; genus CANKBT01. Next base: position 24,746 of record JBBSTI010000011.1, read on the forward strand.
CCTGTTCGCCCCCCGGACGGTGGAGCGGGCCGACGCCGCAGGCACGCCCGGTAACCGCGCCGGCGACGCTCCGGTCCGGTCGCTCGTGGTCGTCGCCGTGGCCGCTGCGCTGGCCGCTGCCGCAGTAAATGGACTCGCGGCCTTTCTCGTCGAGTCTGCCGTCACAGCCAGCTTCAGCGCGTCGGGTGCGGGGGTCCTGCTCGGCTGTGGCAGCGCCCTGGGCGTCACTGCGCGCGTGTTGGTCGGCTGGCTCGCCGATCGGCGAGCCGGTGGCCACCTGAAGATCGTCGGCGCGATGATGGCGACCGGGGCGGCCGGCATGGCCCTGCTCGCCATCGGAACTCCGACTGCTTTCTACGCCGGCACCGCCCTCGTCTTCGCGTTCGGCTGGAGCTGGCCCGGGCTTATGACCTTCGCGGTCGTTCGGTTGAACCCTCACGCGCCCGCGGTCGCTACCAGCTACACGCAGACCGGGGTTTTCGCCGGCGGCGCGACCGGACCGTTGGCGTTCGGGTTGCTCGTGTCCGGCGGGTCCTACCGATTGGCCTGGTCCGCAGCAGCCCTGGCGATGCTGGCCGCGTCGGGGCTCATGCTCACCGGGCGACAGATGCTCGAGGGCCAGCGGGACGGCCCGGTCAGGGCTGCGCCGCGTCGAGCAGAGACACCCGTACCAGCTCCACCTGCGGCGCGAGCTCCTCGATCGAACCGTCATTGCCGATGACCTGCGTCGCGACCGCCGGTTTGTCCCGATCGGCGCCTGGGCGCCGATGCGGGCCCGGCATGGTCCTTCGACAAGCCACCAGGCCAGACGTCCGCAGCTGGTAGGCAGATGCGGCTGCGCGTGTTCGGATCGGTCTCCGGCCGGCAGTCGCTCGCCTCCGGCGGCGGCCGCATCCTCGCGCCGGTGGGGTAAACCGTCCGGCCCGTCACCCCGTGAGCAGGGTGCGCACGAGCAGGACGACCGCACCGGCGGCGGAGACCAGCAGCACACCCGTGCGCAGCGCTCCGCCGTCCACCCGGGCCCGCAGCGGTCCGGACACCAGGAAGCCGACCAGCAGGAACGGCAGCAGCGCCGTCGCCCGTACCAGCTCCCGGACGCCGATCTCGCCGGCCAGCGCCAGCGCCGAGCCGGACAGCACGTTGCCCACGAGGAAGTAGACACCCATCGTTGACCGGAGCATCGGTCCGCTGGCGTGCTGGTAGAGCATCGCCACCGGCGGTCCACCGATGGACGTGGCCGTCCCGCTTACCCCGCTGACGACGCCCGCCGTGAGCAGCGCGCCCCGGGTCGGGCGCGCGTCCCAGGAGGTCAGCGAGAGAGCGACCGCGCCCAGCACGACGACGGCCACCACGACGGCGATCGTCCGTGGGCCCTGCGTGACAACCACCCACGACCCGATCAGGATGCCGGGGAGCCGGCCGCTCAGCGCGAAGCCGAGGCCGCGCCAGTCGACGTCCACCAGCTCCCGAACCGACGTCAGCAGCGGCAGCACGCTCGTCACCAGCAGCAGTGTCGCCGGCACGAGGCTCGGGTCGAGCAGGGCAAGCACGGGTGCGCCGACGAGCCCGAGCCCCAGGCCGACGGACCCCTGCACCGCCGCGCCCAGGAAGACGCCGATCCCGGCCAGCAACAGCACGCCGATCCCGAGGTCCACGGCACCACGCTAGGTGCTGGCACCCCGGGTGACCGTCGCAGCGTAGCGGGTCAGGCTGAAGAAGGCGGTGCCCTGCACGGCCTGCCGACGGACGTCGGCCCGCCAGCCGTCCGCGAGCTCCTGGTCGGATCTGCCCACGAAGCGGGCGATGGTCGCCGACATGCCGACGCCGTAGGTGTCGCTGCGGGTGTCGGTCTCGAGGACCGGCACGGCGTGCACCTCGACGTTGACGAAGCCGGCTGCGTGCGCCAGCGCCGGGAGCGCCGCCGGCAGGTGGGGGTGCACGAAGTGCCCCTCCCACCGGCGCAGCACCTCGTCGGTCCGGTGCCGGTCGTCGGTGTGCCAGACGCAGGATCGCCAGTCGGTGTCGACGAGCACCGCCCGTCCGCCGGGCTTGAGCACGCGGTGCAGCTCGCGCAGCGCCCGCTCGACGTCCGGCACGTACTCCAAAACCTGCACCACCGCGGCGCCGTCGACGCTGCTGCTGGTCAGCGGCAGGCCGGTCGCCTCTGCGGCCAGCAGCCGGCACCGGCCCCGGACGCCCGCTCCGTCAGCCCGCGCCGCCGTGGCCCTCAGCATCGCCTCGTCGAGGTCCACCGCCACGACGCGGGTCCCCGTCCCGGCCAGCTCGGTCGTCAGGTGGCCGGGACCGCAGCCGAGGTCCAGCACGGTGTCGGTGGGTGTCGCCCCGAGCAGCGCCAGGGTGCGCGCCCGCTGCTGCCGGACCGCCGGGACGTCGTAGCTGCGCCCGAGCGCCTTGGGGTCGAAGGCCGCTGCCGGCAGGGGAGTCATGCGGTCAGTATCCGGCCCGCGCGCCAGCTGGGGCGGGCGGCCCGCCGCAGCGGCTCCACGCCATGCCGGGATGGGTCGGGCCGGCAGCGGCGTAGGGATGTTGGGCGAAGCAGGGAGCACCGCGTGCTGACACCTCCACCGAGCCCGACGACCGGTCCGCTGATCGGCATCCGCGTGCTCGAGCTCGGCAACTTCATCGCCGCCCCCACCGCCGGTCGTCTGTTCGCAGAGTTCGGTGCGGACGTCATCAAGGTGGAACGGCCGCGGACGGGTGACGACCTGCGGACCTCGCGCCTCGGCGCAGGGGACACGTCGCTGCTGTTCCACACGCTCGCGCGCGGCAAGCGGTCGGTCACCGTCGACCTCAGCCGGCCGGAAGGGCGGGACCTCGTGCTAGGCCTGGTCGAGCACTGTAACGTCGTGCTCGAGAACTTCCGGACCGGCGGAGCGTCGCGCCACGGTCGTCGGCGGCCCGGACGTCTGCGGCCCGGACGTCTGGGAGGTCGTGCAGGCCGTCATGACAGCGCGTGCCGCGGAGCCCGCCCTGACGGAGACCGACCTGGTCGCCATGATCGAGGACAACACCGGGGTCCCCCGCCGCATGACCTCGATCGCCCTCGCCTGCTGGAGCGCATACCCCTTGGACGTCGACGCGCTCGTCGAGCACGCCCAACGCGCCGAGGCCGACGGAATCGCCGCTGATGGACGGACCCACGGCCTGCTGAGCTCGTGAGGCTGCTGCTCGACGAGATGATCGGGCCGCGCGTCGCGCAACGGCGGCCTGGACGCCATCGGCGTCGTGGAGCGCACCGACCTGCGTGCGCTGCCCGACGAGGCCCTACTCGAGTTCGCCTACCAAGACGACCGACTGATGGTCACCCGCAACATCGGTGACTTCGCTCGGCTGGACCAGCAGTGGCGCTCCTCAGGCCGCACTCCCCGCGGCCTCGTCTTCGTCACCAAGCAGGCGTTCCCGCAGAACCGGAACCTCGTCGGGGCCGTGGTCGCAGCACTGCTGCTGGCCAACGAGCGCTCCGCGCTACCCGGACCGGACACCGTGCTCTACCTGCAGCCGGCCAGTCGAGCCGCCGAGAACTCCTCCCCCGACTGACGATCTCGACGGGTGACAGCCTTCCTCCCGTCCCCCGGCCCGTGCAGGTCGGCGACCTCGTGCACAGGGGCCCGGACACCCGCCCCGCCGTCGCTATGGTCGACCGGTTCCTCACTCGTCACCCGGACCGGTGGGTGCAGCTCCGCGGCAACCACGAGGCCTGCCACCTGGGCGAGGCGCGCTTCCTGTACGAGCCGCTTAAGGACACCACGGAGCAGACGCCGCTCAGGTGGGACGCCGCCGAAATCCTGCGCATCGCGACGGCCCTCGAGACCAGCGAAGGGCCCGTTCTGGTCTCGCACGGGGGCAGGGTCTGGACTACTGGATCTGGGCGACGGCCAACACCGACCACCTCACTGCATGGCTGAGTGGGTTTGATGAGATCGCCGTCGACTACCTGCTCGGCGAGCCGGACGGGGTGGGCAGTTCGCTGAAGGCAGCCATCCTGAGCGCGTACGGGCCCGCGCAACTACGCGCCTTGGACCCTGCCCTGCAGTGGGGGGTCTTTCGCGTCCCCGGCTGGGCGACGGGCACACCTCTCGCGCAGGGGCTCGGTTCGCGCCACGTGCCCGGTCAGCCTGAGGTCGCGCGATGGCCGCACATGCGCTGAACTCAAGAGCGGTTCCGAGGATTCGCTTGGCATGCCGCCCAGGTCGGCTCCGACACCGAGGCCCAGCGCCGCGTGCACGGCAATGTCGCGCCGGGCGGTCAGCCGAGCACGAGACGGCGGTCTCCGAAGTCGGCGACGACCTCGACGGTGCCGCCCAGGGCTTCGACATAGGCCTTGATCGTCGACAGGCCGGCGCGGTCGAGTTGGCCGCCCTCGAGTTGGGACACGGTCGGCTGGGTGACCTGCATCCGGTCCGCGAGCTCCACTTGGGTGAGGCCCTGCTCCTCGCGGACCTCCCGCAGCCGATAGGCCCGAACCTCGGCCTCCATCCGCGCGCGGTGATCTGCGACCACGTGCTCACGGGGAGGTCGGGCCGCCCGCACCTCCTGCCAGTTCTTGGCTCCCGCCGGACGCTCCAAAGCGTCGTCCTTCACTGCTCGCTCAGCCATGCGTCGTACCTCCGATCGGCTTCTGGGTTGTGGTGACGGGACCCCTCGATCCGGTCGACGAGTGGCCGACGAGCGTGGGTCCGTCGTGCTCGAGCTTGTCGATCGCCGTAGCGACCTGGTCGTAGGAGTCCTCGTCGAGGGCCAGCAGCCAGGACTCCACCTCATGAAGCAACCTGACGTCCCAGCCCACATCTGTCACTATAGGTTGCAGTTAATATTAGTCAAGACCATATGAGGCGCCGGACGGACACCAGATCCCCAGCACCCCGCCGGGGAGTCCAGCCCTTCCACGCTCGCTGACGTGGAGCGCCCGGTCCCGTACAGATCCCTAAGTGTGTGGGAAGACTGCCTCGACGCGTGGGCCCTCGGCGGTCCAGAACACCTTGTAGGGCGGGTAGCCCGCGACAGCCAGCCGCAGGCGGATCCCCCCGCTCATCGTCACGGCCGAAGATCGCTGCTGTGCCCGCTCCGGGTAGCCCAGGAGCAGCTCGCATGCATCCAGGACGGCGTTGTAGAGCCCCACGTCCGGCCCGGTCTCGAGCCCGTCGAGCTGGGCGTCCGCGACCTCGGAGCAATCGCCCTCGACCGTCACGAAACGCGACGCTCCCTGCGTCGACGCACCGTCGGCGAGGCCGCCGCTCTGGCCAGCAGCTTTTGCAGCGCCGGGTCGCTGTCGTACTCGTGCTGTGCCTCAGACACCACCCGGGCCGGTTCCAGGAGCACACTCCCGTCGCTGAGCTCGTGCACCAGGAACCGCTCGTTGCTGTGCCCGGGCAGCACCACCCGACTGCGGGCGTCGGTCTCGACCATCATCGTCATGCCACTCCCCTGTCCAACGGATACCGAGACGCTATCCCACAGGCCCATAGTGGGTAAGCTTACAGACGCGCGACGAGGACCGAACGGTTCACCCGATGACGCCGATGGTGCGACACGACGCCGCGTCGTCAGTGCCCGGTTCGCAGCCGGACAGGCCATGATCGTTTGATAGCGGAATTGTTGCAGCGGTCCCCGGATGACAGCAGACCCAGCCCCTCTCGACTGCACGCGACTGGCCTCGACCGCAGATTCAGCGAAGTGGGTTATCTTGGTCTGGACCTGCTGCAACACCTCATCGCCGCAGGTCAGAGCAGCATCGGGCCGCTCGCGGCGCGCAACATGCTGGGGATCCGGACGGCTTATGACCAGGTTCCGTTCTCTTCACCGATCAATAAAGTGTATGGATGGAGTTCACCGGCTACGCGACAGACGGAGCCGAAGTCCACTTCAGGGGCGATCCCACGGCTCGTGAAGCTGCAGAGTTCATCGCGTTCTGGCTGCGCGAGGAGAAGCTCGTGGCGGGGATGAACGTGGCAAGCCTGCTCCCTCCGGCCTAGCGAAAGGCGAACACCAGTGCTGACCGACCCCGTCGAGGCGGACTACCGGGTGACCGACGTGCGGAAGTTGACGCCCAGCATCGCCGAGATCATCGCTGAGCCGGTCGATGCGCCGGTGCCGTACGTGGCTGGCCAGTACGTCTTGGTTTGTGACGCTGCCCGCACCCTGCCCGCTCGGTCGTTCTCCTTCGCCAGTGCCCCTGATCCCTCCGGGCCTATCACGCTCCTCGTCACGCGTTACCCGTCCGGTCGCTTCAGCGGCTGGGTACACGATGAGATGTGTCCCGGCGACGAGGTCCTGCTGGACGGGCCCTACGGCGCGCTGCGGCCGGTGCGGGGACCCCTGCTCGGCATCTGTGCCGGATCCGGGCTCGCTCCGATCCGGGCGATCGTCCAGGAGGCGCTGGCCGACGATCCTGGCGCCGACATGGTGGTGGTGATGTCGGCACGCACCGAGTCCGACGTCATCGACGGCGACAGGTTGAATGAGCTAGCGCTGACGCATCCGCAGTTCCGGTTTATCCGGACCCTTACCCGCGCTGCCGGACCAGAGCCCATCGGCCGCCTGCCCGACCAGTTGGCCGAGTTGGTACCCGACCTCGCCACCCGACAGGTAGTCATCGCCGGGCCGGACTCGTTCGTCACCGCCTGTGCCCGCGCGGCGCGATCCGCCGGAGTTCCGCCCTCGAAATTGGCCACCGAGGAGTACTACGCTGATCCCGTCCCCTGGACCGATGACCCAGAACCGACCGCACCGGTCCAGGCCGAGAATGGCGTGAGGTAATGGCGAGCATCTACACCAAGACCGGCGACGACGGATCCACGGGCCTCCTCTTTGGTGGCCGCGCCGGTAAAGATGACCCCCTGTTCGAGGTGGTCGGAGACATCGATGAGACCGTCGCGATGCTCGGTCAGGCGCGTGCCCTCGACGGTGGGCCGGACCGTGATCCCGATAGCCCCGCTGATCTGGGTGAGTTGATCCTGGAGGTACAGCGCGGCCTGTTCGTCGTGGGTGCCGATCTGGTCGCTCAACCGCGGGCCCGGGACCGCCTGGTCCCGGACATCTCTGAGGTCACCAGCGAGATGGTGGACCGGCTCGAACGCCTCATCGACGACGCCTTGGACCGGCACCCGCTCCGACCGGTGTTCGTCGTTCCCGGCGCGAGCCTGCTCTCAGCGACCCTGGACAGCGCTCGCGGTATCGTCCGCCGAGCCGAGCGGCACTGCATTGCGGCGGCCCGCAGCGGCCATCACGTGGCGCGACCCGTGCACCTCTACCTCAACAGGGTCTCGGACCTGCTCTTTGTGCTCGCCCGCGCCGCTGCCGGCTCCGAAGAGTCCCCGAGCCACCTCTGACCAGGGAGATGTCCCTGCTGTTATCGATCAACGCGCCTCGCCTTGCTGCTGCGCGCCAGTCGTAGCGGGGAGTCCTCAGCCCGCCGGCCGTCACGTAGCCAGCGGTGGTCGTCGCCCCTCAGCGTCCCGCTGCAGAACTTCAGCTCCACCAGGTGCAGGCGGCTCTTGCCCAGCACGAGCAGGTCGATCTCGTGCCACCGCCCCTGGTCGTCCCGGAACCCAAGGTTGCTGCAGGCCGTGAACGGCAACGTCGTCGGGAAGCTCTTGCGTAGGAGGGCCAGTCCCTCAGCCTCGTGAGTGAACGCAGACGGCGTGATCTCGTGCCATCGGTCCAGCTCTACACCGCCCTCTTTCACCCGACAGCATCGGGTCGCGACCGACCTCGGGTTGGTCGCTGACGCTCGCCGTCTTCGCCAGCGCGTCGCCCCATTATTGGTCTCGCCGGGTTGGCCCGTGACTTCGGGGTCGACGTCGCGTGACGGGACGGCATGGCGACGCTCGCCTCAGCATCGGTCCTCACCCGCCCCCCATGGTTTTCGAGTAAGCACCCTGCCTGAGGGTGTCTAGCAGACTGCCATCCGGGGGTTGCTATGCCGACGAGCTCACCGATCCGGATCGAGGAGGACGTGTTCGCCTCCGCCAAGCAAGCAGGCGAAATCCTGTCCAGCTCCACCGCGCAGCAGGTCAACCACTGGCGCGGATCGGTCGTGAGATCGAGTCGGCGCCAGGGCTGCAGGTAGCCGACATCACCAAGGTGCTCGCGGGCGAGCAGCCCTACTCGTCGCTGCCTGGCCGGGAGCAGGCAGTCGTACGCGCCGCCTGGGAAGACAACATCGCGGCGCTGCGTACCGGACTGAACTTCGAGGACGTGTTCACCGCCGCCGGGACCGACTGGGTCGAAGCGCAACCCGACGGGACGGTCGTCCGCCGCTCCGCCACCGGGCCGAGCACCGTCCGCCGCCGGAGCCCGCGCTGAGCCTGCCGTCCGTCCCGGTGCTGCACGTCCTCGCCGGCCCGAACGGTGCAGGGAGGTCCACCTACGTCGAGCGGGTGCTGCACCCCGCTACCCGGCTGCCGTTGGTGAACGCCGACCTGATCGCTGCCGACCGCTGGCCCGACGCCGCCGAGGCGCACTCGTATGAGGCGGCGCGGATCGCCGACGACACCAGGGCACGCCTTGTCGAACCAGGTGACGAGACCGGCGCCGTCGGCTGCTGCTGTGCCCGCCTGCATCAGCTCGCGTCAGGGCCAGGCCATCCCCGGATACCAGCGATGAAGTTCGCCGGTCCGGCGGCGACAATGATCTCAGCGTCCTGGCTTCCCGGGTTCGCCAAGGACACTTCCTCGTCCTTCCTGACCAGCGCGGAATCCCCGACCTGGACGTCGATGCACTCCTCCCCCTTGCTGATCCGCACCATCCCGGCGGTGGGCGTCAAGACCACGTCCGATCCGTTGTGCCGGTGCGCGGGCATCCCCGCACCTGCAGGCACGTGCACGCGCACCACACCCACGTCCGGACCACCCTCCTGTCCCCCGGCTATCACGGTGACGGTCGGCGCGTTGGGTGCCGGCGGTCGACGGACAAGTCCTTCTCCGCGCTTGATCAGTTCCATGATGACGACTCCCATCGGATGACGCTGGACGTTCAGGGCTGCGGCATGACCCGCTAAGGTTAGGCGACCCTAACCTAGCTGTTCGGGTGGGGCGTGGCAGCTGGCGAGAAGCTGAGAGGCTCCGCCGGCGCCGGCGGATCGCTCACGCGCGCAGCCGGACCAGCTCTCTTGCCTTCATGGCCAGCCAGAGCTCGGCGCGGACGTGCGCGGACTCCAGGTCCCTGCCGAGCAGCTCCGCCACCTTGCTCAGGCGGTTGCGCACGGTATGCCGGTGCACGCTCAAGGCAGCTGCCGTGACCTCCCACTGGCCGTTGTGGGCCAAGAACGCCTCGAGCGTGGCAACCAGCTCACCGCCGCGCGCGGCGTCGTACTCGTCGAGCGGCCGCAACGCTGACGCGGCGACGGCACCGAGCGCTTCCTGGGTCTGGCCACCGAGCAGCAGGTCGTACGTCCCCAGCTCGTCGAACCGGAGCAGGCCCCGGCCGTCCGTCCGGCTCACCCGCGCGGCGGCCTCGGCCTGACGACGGCTGACCGTCGCCCTGTCGAGCGGCGTCGGACCGCCGAGACCCGCGCTGACGCTGCGCCGCAGCCTGAGCCGCAGCGTCGACTGGACCGCCTCGGGCAGCTCGTACGCAACCGAAGCCGGGAGCAGCAACGTGATCCGGTCCTCCTCGACCATGCTCAGGTGCGGGACGTCGGCGCCAGCCAAGACCTCCTCGAGCACCCGTTCGGCGTCCAGCACCGGGCCGGTCTCCAGCACCACCATCACCTGAGTCTCCAGCTCCGGCCGGAAGCCGAAGTAGCGCAGCTGTCCCAGATCGGTATCGAGCACCCCGGACAGCAGGGCATTCAGCATCCGCCCCCGCAGCCGACGCTCCACCGTCAAGACCTCCGCCGGCTTCTCGAGCTCCATGGAGATGAGCGAGGCGGCATGGCTGACGAGCAGCCGCTGCGCCGACGTCAGCGGTCCCGGGGTGGCCACCAGGATCTGACCGCCGCTCGACGCCACGACACCCAGCGCCTGGCTGGTCAGGTGACCGGTTGAGTCGACGTGGACCCCACTTCTGCTGCGGCGCCTGCCGCGGGTCAGCAGCGCCTGCTGTCGCTGCGCGACCCGGCGTCCTGCGGATGCGAGGACGTGCTCTCGAGCGTCGAGCACCAGGACGTCGGCATCCAGGGTCGACGCGAGCTGGCCGACGAGCGCCGGGATCCCGCCGTCGAGCGCCGCACGGGCGTGCCGTTGCTGTTGCTCGATCACCCGCTTGGCCGCCGCGACGTCGTCGGCAGCCAACGCCTCGGCGACCGCTCGCCCTATGGCGATGAACGGCACCCGCGCGTCCACGGCGAGCAAGGGAAAGCCCAGCAGCTCGGCCTCATCGACGAGAGGTGGAGGTACGACCGGGTGCCGAATGCCGGTATCCAGGGCAAGCGCGGTCACCCCTCGGGCGTGCAGCCGCCGCACGTAGGCGCGCTGCTCATCGGCGTCGGACGACAGTCCGAGTCCGGTTGTCATCACGAGCTCGCCGCCTCCCAGCCATGGTGTGGGGTCGTTGAGCTCGATGGCGTGCGCCCAGATGATCGGCTGCTCGGTTCCTACCGCACCGGCGACAAGGGTCAGCCCCAACCTGCGGTCGCTCAGCAAGCGTTGCACGGTAAGCACCACGTCGCCCCTCCGGTCACGCGGGGCCGCCACCGCGCAGGTAGACCGTCGTGGTGTGCGTGAAGAACTCGCGTGCGGCCCGCCCCTGCTCCTTGGGCCCGTAGCCGCTCTGCTTCGTCCCGCCGAACGGCACGTGCGGGTCGGCGCCGGCCGTCTCGGAGTTGACGTGCAACATCCCGACGTCGATCTCGTCGACCGCCTCGAGCGCCCGCGCCAGGTCGTTGGTGAAGACCGCGGCCGACAACCCGAAGGCGCTGTCGTTGGCCAGGTCGAAGGCCTCGGCGCTGTCGCGGGCTCGCACCACGCCGACCACCGGTCCGAAGAGCTCCTCGCGCCACAGCTCGAGGTCCGTGAACGGCAGCTCGAGCACCGTCGGCGCCAGGAAGTAGCCGTGTGCGAGGGCTCCGTCGGTGAAGGTCCCCCCACCGGCCAGCGGGACGGCACCCTGGGCGAGGGCATCATCGATCCCCTGCTGAACGGTGCTCCGGGCATCGGCGCTCACGAGGGGGCCCATCTGGGTCCCCTCGGCGACCGCGTCCCCCACGATCAGCGAGCGGGCACGGCTCGAGAACGCGTCCAGGAAGGCGTCGGCGATCCCGCCCTCGAGGATGACGCGGGAGGTGGCGGTGCACTTCTGACCGGTCGAGCGGAAGGCACCGAGCAGCACCTGCTCCCCCGCCCGATCGAGGTCCGCGTCGTCGAGCACGACCGCGGCGTTCTTGCCGCCCATCTCGGCCTGGATCGACACACCTCGCCTCGCGCAAGCGGCGGCGATGGACCGGCCGACGCCGGTCGAGCCGGTGAAGGTGACGGCGTGCACCCCCGGGTGGTCCACGAGATGCCCACCCGTCGAGCCGTCGGCGATCACGAGGTTGAGCACGCCTGCGGGCAGCCCGGCGTCGTGCAGCGCCTGCGCCAGTCGGACCGCCAGGACCGGTACGAGGGTCGCCGGTTTCCAGACGACGGTGTTGCCGTAGGAGAGTGCCGGGGCAATCTTCCAGGCCGGGATGGCGATCGGAAAGTTGAAAGGCGTGACGACGGCGACGACGCCAACCGGTCGTCGGGTCACGAGCAGCCGCTCGCCCCGGCGCGGCGAGGCGTAGAGCTCACCGGCCTCCCGGTCCGCCTCACCGGCGCAGAAGCGAAGGATCTGCGCGGCCCGCAGCACCTCGCCGATGCCCTCGGGCGCGGTCTTGCCCTCCTCGGCGGCCAGCTCCCGGCCCCAGGCTTGCGCGTTCTGCTCCAGGACGTTCGCCGCCCGGACGAGGACGGCGGCACGCTCGTGGTGCGGCGTTCGGCGCCACGGGTCAGCCGCCCGCGTGGCCGCGGCCACGGCCTGGTCCACCTCGTCGGTGCCGGCGTGCGCACCGACGCCGACGGCCTCGTCGGGTCGGGACGGGTTCGTGGACAGCAGCTCTGCCCCGTGACCGTCCTGCCAACGTCCGTCGATCAGGTTCTGGAGCTCGACAGCGGGTGTCACCGTCGTCGCGGTCGTGGAGGTCATCTCTGCTCCCGTGGGTCGCTGGTCAGAGCGCGGCGAAGGCGTCGGACAGGATGTCCAGCCCCTCCGCCAGCAGGTGGTCGGGCATGACCAACGGCGGGAGGAAGCGCAGGACGTTGCCGTAGGTGCCCGCCGTGAGCACCAGCAGCCCGTTCTCCCGGCAGTGCTGGACGACGGCCGCGACCGCGGCGGGGTCGGGCTCGGTCGTCCCGGGCCGGACCAGCTCGACCGCGATCATCGCGCCACGACCCCGCACGTCACCGACGGCGGGGCAGGACGCCGCGATCTGACCGAGCCGGCCGAGGAAGACCTCGCCGATCTCGCGGGCACGCTCGACCAGCCCGTCCTGCTCGATCGTCTCCATGACACCGAGCGCCGCAGCGCACGCGGTGGGGTTGCCGCTGTAGGTGCCGCCGATCCCGCCCGGGTGCACGACGTCCATGATCTCCGCTCGACCCGTCACGGCGGCCAGTGGTAGGCCGCCGGCGAGGCCCTTGGCGGTCGTGATGAGGTCGGGGACGACTCCCTCGTGCTCGCAGGCGAACAGGTGTCCGGTGCGGGCGAAGCCGGTCTGCACCTCGTCGGCGATGAACAGGATGCCCCGCTCCCGGCAGAGCTCTGCGACGGCCGGGACGAAGCCGGGCGAGGGCACGATGAAGCCGCCCTCCCCCTGGATCGGCTCCAGCACCACACAGGCGATCTGGTCGGCGCCGACCTGCACGTCGACCAGATCCCGGAGCGCCTCGAGGGCGTCTGCGGTCGCCCGCTCGGGTCCACCGGGGGCGCGGAACGGGTAGGCCATCGGCGAGCGGTAGACCTCGCTGGCCAGCGGCCCGAAGCCCTTTTTATAGGGGGTGTTCTTGGCGGTCATGGCCATCGTCAGCATGCTGCGACCGTGGTAGGCGTGGTCGAACACCACGACGCCGGTCCGCCCGGTCGCCACCCGGGCGTACTTCACGGCGTTCTCGAGCGCCTCGGCACCGGTGTTGAACAACGCCGTGCGCTTCTCGTGATCACCGGGCGTCAACCGGTTGAGCGCTTCGCAGACCTCGACGTAGCCCTCGTAGGGGTTCACCAGGAAGCAGGTGTGGGTGAAGTGCTGGAGCTGCTCGACGGCGCGCTGCACGACGCGCGGGGCGCTGTTGCCCACGCCGGTGACGGCGATGCCGCTGCCGAAGTCGATGAAGCTGTTGCCATCGACGTCGACCAGGACGCCGCCGCCGCCGGCCGCCGCGAAGAACGGCTGGGCGCTGACAAGGCCAGCCGGGAGGGCCTTGGCGCGGCGCGCGGCCAGCTCCTTGCTGCGCGGGCCGGGGACCTCGGTCACCAGACGGCGCACCTGCTCCAGCTGGGCCCCACCTGCTGGGGCACCAGCCACGGCGTCGATCGCTTCTAAGACGGTCACGGTTCCTCCTCGGTGAGCATTGGTCGGACCGTACGCGGGGCGCGCCGCGCATGGTCATGGCCTCGATGTCCAACCGCAGCACGCCGTCTCGACATCATGGCGTGTCCGCACCGTCAGGTGGTGCGGGGCGGAGCACGATCCGCTGGTCCAGGTGCTCCAGCACCCGCTGCCGGCTGTAGAGCAAGGGGAACGATCCGTCCTGCGCCCAGGGCTGCAGAAGGTCCTGGTAGTGCTTGCTCGAGGGCACCGCAGACTGCCCGGGCGAGTTCATCGCCACGCTGTTGTCCCAGCCGCCGACGTCGACGACGAGCCGGAAGCTCGCCCCGACCGTCTGGCTGAAGTCCTGGGCGTACGTGCAGCAGCCGACGGTGTCTCCGCTGCCGCCCCGGGGCACCGTCTCCAGAGCGGTCCACGACGCGTGGTCGGGACCGAGCAGCTCGGCCTGCGGGTGGCGTAGCCGGGCGCGGTGCAGCGACCCCCACTCCCACGCCGCCGGGTCGTCGCCCAACAGCTGTTGCACGTGCGACCACGCCGACGCGAGGCACGACTCAAGGACGCCGGAGAGGACTCGCTCGGGCTCGGGCCCCAGCCGATCGCCAGGAGACAGGAGCAGACCGAGGTCGACCCGGCAGTCTGAGGAGGTGTCCTCGACCGGGGAGATCCGCGCCAGGGCTTCCGCCCGCTGATCCTCCGGCACGAGGCGAGACAGCGCGGCCGCAAGCAGGCCCGGGCGCAGGTGTCGGCGGTACCAGATCTCGAACAGGGCGGCCGCCGCCGAGTCCACCGCCTCGTCCCCGTCCCAGCCCCGCAACAGCTCGAGGGCGCGCTGCGCCTGCGCGTCCGTGCAGGCCGGCAGCAGCTGCGCGAGGGCGCCGACGATGCGTCGTGCCGGCACGCTGACGTAGTCGGTCTGCAGGGCGACGCAGTCCGCTACCGACCAGTGTTCGCGGGATCCGAGCTGTTCGGCGATGCGCTCGTGACGCACGGCCGCGGACCAGTCGTAGGTGACCGTGCGCTCGGCGTTGGGGTAGTCGCCCGGAAGGTTCATCTCGTTCGCGGTCGCGAACCACCCGCCGTGCGGGTCGCGCACGGCGGGCAGCTGGTCATTGTCGTAGAAGCCGTCCCACTCATACCTTCCGTCGCCGGGGACCGGCAGCGTGCCGTCCCAGTTCGGCCGCACCGGCACCAGTCCGGCGGGCTGCCAGCCGACCGTGCCGTCCGCAGCGGCGTAGACCTGGTTCTCACCAGGAGCGCCCCAGCGGTTCATCGCCGTCACGAAAGCGTCCGGGTCGGGCGAGCCCA
>JBBSTI010000012.1:0-39158 GCA_038236005.1 Mycobacteriales bacterium
ATCGCCTACGCCGCCGCCCAGCAGCAGGCCAAGCTGGTCCGGACCGTCGCGACCCGCCAGCTCATCGGCCGGGCCGAGGGCATCCTCATGGAACGCCACAAGGTCACCGGCGACCAGGCGTTCGCGCTGCTGGTCCGCACCAGCCAGCGCAGCCACCTCAAGCTCCGTGACGTCGCCGACCAGCTGATCCACAGCGGCGACCTGGACGGTCAAGCCTGACCGGGAGGTGACCGCGGGACCGTCCCGGCAGCCGGCCACGGCCTTGGCCGGTCCACGACGACCGCCGCAGGGCCCACGACGACGGCCGCAGGGCCCAGGTCGACGCGTGACCTACGGAGGAGCCGCGCGTGGTTCCCGCCCGCCACCCGGGACTGCCGTAGCCAGGCGTCGTCTGGAGCCCGGCGTTGCCCGGAGCCGATGGCTGGTCCTGTTCGGACGCCGTGCCTGAGCTGGTGGGGAGGTGCCAGACGCCCTGGCTGACGCGCGGGCGCCTGCGAGAGTGTATCTCCTCACTCAAACGACCTGTTCCGGCTACAGTGCGTAGGTGCGAGACCATCGGGCCTTTCCTTGAGCGCCGAGAGCCGGTCGAACGCCCTGTTGCCGGGGGCGCCAGTTCTGGATCGTGACGAGAAGTTGGCCGAGGTGTTGGCTGACTTTGCCCGCACGATGCTGACGGACTTCCCGATCCAGGCGATCCTGGATCGGCTGGTGGAGCGCATCGTGGATGTGCTCCCGGTGACGGCAGCCGGCGTGATGCTCATGTCGGCGGGCACGGAGCCGCGTTACGTCGCGGCGTCGGACGCGGCCGCGTTGCAGCTGGAGCAGCTGCAGAGCTCGCTCGAGCAGGGGCCGTGTGTGTTGGCGTACGAGTCCGGTCAGGCCGTGACGGTGCCGGAGCTGGCCGTGGACGCCCGGTTCCCGGACTTCGTGGCCACGGCGGCGGCGGTGGGGGTGGCTGCGGTGTTCGCGTTCCCGATGCGGCACAACGACGGGGGGATGGGGGCGCTGGACCTCTACCGGGACACGGCCGGCCCGCTCGAGCCGTGGGCGATGTCGGCGGCGCAGACCCTGGCCGATGTGGCCGCGGCGTACGTGCTGAACGCCCAAGCCAGACGACGCAGTGATCGGGCGACCGAGGTGCTGCGCGTCGCCACGCTGCACGACCCGCTGACCGGGTTGCCGAACCGGATGATGCTCCAGCTGCGTCTGGACCATGTCTCGGAACGGGCGGCGCGTTCGCATCTGCAGGCGGCGGTGCTGTTCGCCGACCTGGACGGGTTCAAGCAGGTCAACGATGTGCACGGCCACTCGGTCGGTGACGCGCTGCTGGTCGAGGTGGGCCGGCGGTTGAGCGGGCTGCTGCGGCCCGGTGACACGTTGGCTCGGGTGTCGGGGGATGAGTTCGTGATCCTGTGCGAGGACCTGAGTGTCGCGAGCGACGTCTATGCCGTAGCCACCCGGATCGGGGAGGCGTTCGCCTTGCCGTTCAGCCTGCCGCCGGCGCACGGCGGCGCCGGCGCCCCGCTGGAGGTCGCGATCACCGCCAGTGTGGGGATCGCGTTCTCCGGGCCTGCGGACGACATCGCCACGCAGCTGATCCACGATGCGGACCTGGCGATGTACCAGGTCAAGCGCAAGGGCGGCAACGGCCACCAGGTCATCGACCTGACCGAGGCAGCCCACGTGCAGCAGCGTTCAGAGCTGGTGCAGGACCTGCGTGCGGCCCTGGACAGCGAGCAGCTGTCGCTGGCCTACCAGCCGATCGTCCGGGCCCAGGACGGCCTGATCACCGGCGTGGAGGCGCTCCTGCGCTGGACGCACCCGACCCGGGGGCCGATGCCGGCGCTGGCGACCGTCGCGCTGGCCGAGCAGCACAACCTCATCCTCGAGCTCGGGGCGTGGGTGCTCCAACGCGGCCTGACCGACCGCCGCGGCTGGCTGCGGGACCACCCGGACCAGCCGCTGGGTCTGGCCGTGAACGTCTCAGCCCGTCAGATCATGGAGCCCGGCCTGCCCGAGCTGGTCGCCGGGCTGCTCGACCGCCTCGGGATGGACCCGGCCGCGCTGACGCTGGAGATGACCGAGAGCATCTTGCTCGATGACAATGCCCGGGCGATGAGTGCGCTCGGGCAGCTGAAAGCCCTGGGAGCACAGCTGGCCCTGGACGACTTCGGGACCGGCTACTCCTCGCTCAGCTACCTGCGCCAGTACCCGGTGGACATCGTCAAGATCGACCAGTCGTTCGTGGGCGACGTCGGCGTCCGGGCCGACGGCGGGGCGATCGTCGCCGCGGTCACCAACCTCGCGCACGTCCTGGGCATGCGGGTGATCGCCGAGGGCGTCGAGACCGACCGGCAGCGTGCGGAGGTCATCACGTTCGGTTGCGAGGCGGCGCAGGGCTACTTCTACGCCCGACCGATGAGCGCCCAGGACATCAGCCGGCACCTGCACGCCCAGCCGTTGACGCTGCACCTACCGCCGGCGGTGACGTAGCCCGGATGCGGCGCGGGCGAACCCTGCCGAGGTTCGGGCCCGGGTCCGGGTACGGCTGTGCGTCATTGGTCCGCTACCGAACACTGGTCGACGTCGTCATCTCGACCTACGGGACACGGTGTCGCTGAACGGACCGGCCGGCGTTTCGACACCAACCGCTCAGCACCTCAAGACCCGGCAGTGAAGAAGTCGGGGACACCCAACACCATCCTGCTGGTCAGTCCGAGCAGCGTGCGGCCGCCGACCGGCACCCCCGCCAGGCTCGTGGTCTGCGAACCAGCGCTACGACCAGCCTGGCCAGGTTCCCTAGGGCCAGGGCCAGGGGCCGCCTCGCAGTCCCGCATGACGAACCCCAACCAGGACAACCCCAGGTCAGCGGCGGTGCCCAACGCTCTCGGCAGCGGGTCATGTCATATACCTATGTCACTGCTCCGTCGCAAAATGGCGCCCTGACTGGGACGACGCCAGCGGCGCTCACCGCCGGGCGGCGGACCGCTGTGCCAGCCGCCGGTCGGTCGCTCGCAGCACACCCGACTGGTCGCGACGGCGACGGCGACGTCGACCCGGGCGAGCAGCTCCTGTACCTGGTCGTAGGCGGCCGGCTGCGCCGGGGGGACCTGCGGCCAGGACGACCAGCACTCGGGCACGGCCGGCTTCCTGCTCGCGGCGGTGCGCGCAACCGGCGGGGGTCGTTGGCGCGCGACACCTCAGCGGATCCTGGCGTCCAGCTCGAGCCGGTAGGTGATCTGCTCGGCGGTTTGCAGACCTCGCAGATGGCTTCGTTGCCAGGCGGCAACTGGCGGGGTCCCGGTGACCTCCACGCCCCTAACGCCCCTCGAGACCGGATCCGCACGAGCCCTTCTCGCCCCCAGCCCGCCCTCAGGCGCGGTAGAGGGCGATGCTGATCGCGATGTAGTGGAAGACGAAGGCCAGCAGGGTCAGCGCGTGGAAGATCTCGTGGTAGCCGAACCACTGCGGCGACGGATCGGGCTTCTTGCGGGCGTAGACGATCCCGCCGACCGTGTAGGCCACCCCGCCGACGATCAACATCGTCAGCACCGCGGGCCCGCCCTCGCGCAGCAGCGCAGGCAGGATGCCGACCGCGACCCAACCGAGCGCCAGGTAGAGGATCGTGAACAGCCAGCGTGGTCGCTGACGGAAAAGGTTGCGGCTCACCACTCCGATCAGCGCGCCGCCCCAGACGATGCCGAACACCACCCAGCGCAGCGACCCGGTCAGCACGACCAGGCAGAACGGGGTGTAGCTGCCGGCGATCAGCACGAAGATCATCGAATGGTCGAGGCGCTCCATCACGTCGCGGGCGCGCGGTGACCAGGATCCCCGGTGATAGGCGGCCGACGTGCCGAACAGCAGCGCGACCGAGGCGGCGTAGATGCTGGCCGCGACGGTTGGCCGCCCTCCGTCCGCAAGGATGATCAGCGCGGTCCCGGTGATCAGGGAGATGGCGAAGGCCGCCTCGTGCAGCACCCCGCGCAGGCGCGGCTTGATGAGCTGGGCGACCTCGTGCAGGCGCTCCTCGGCAACGGTCACGGGAAGATCATGGCGTGGTGTGGCCTCCTTGGCTATGCGTGATCTCACAGGGGCAGACGTGTTGCGCGTGGGTAAAGTCCGGTCAAAGCCGCGACCTCGAGGGAGATGCCCCATGACCACGACATCCGAGATCCCCGGCCTGGATCAGGCCCCCACCAAGAACCAGAAACTGGTGACATGGGTGACCGAGATCGCCGCTCTCACCAAGCCCGAACGTGTTGTCTGGGCCGACGGTTCCGAAGAAGAGTGGCAGCGTCTCACGAACGAGCTCGTCGCGTCGGGCACGTTCACCAAGCTCGACGAGAGCAAGCGTCCGAACAGCTTCCACGCTGCGTCCGACCCGTCGGACGTCGCCCGGGTCGAGGACCGCACCTACATCTGCTCCGAGCAGGAGCAGGACGCCGGCCCGACGAACAACTGGATGGCGCCCGCGAAGATGCGCGAGACGCTCGACCCGCTGTTCGACGGGTGTATGCGCGGTCGCACGATGTACGTCGTGCCGTTCTGCATGGGCCCGCTCGGCGGCAGCATCAGCCAGCTGGGGGTCGAGATCACCGACTCGCCGTACGTCGTGGTCAACATGAAGATCATGACGCGGATGGGCGCCGCCGCGCTCGAGCAGATCGGCGACGACGGCTTCTTCGTGCCGGCCGTGCACACGGTCGGCGCACCGCTGGAGCCCGGCGAGGCCGACGTGCCGTGGCCGTGCAACGACACCAAGTACATCGTCCACTTCCCGGAGACCCGCGAGATCTGGAGCTATGGCTCCGGCTACGGCGGCAACGCGCTGCTCGGCAAGAAGTGCTTCGCGCTGCGCATCGCGTCGGTGATGGCGCGCGACGAGGGCTGGATGGCCGAGCACATGCTCATCCTCAAGCTGACCCCGCCGAGCGGAGAGGTTCGCTACATCACGGCGGCGTTCCCGAGCGCGTGCGGGAAGACCAACCTGGCGATGCTGCAGCCGACCCTGCCCGGCTGGGACATCGAGACCGTCGGTGACGACATCGCCTGGATGCGGTTCGGCGAGGACGGCCGGCTCTACGCGATCAATCCCGAGGCTGGCTTCTTCGGTGTCGCCCCCGGCACCGGCGACGACACCAACAAGAACGCCGTCGATACTTTCGGCTCCAACTCGATCTTCACCAACGTCGCGCTGACCGACGACGGTGACGTGTGGTGGGAGGGGTTGACGGACACGCCGCCGGCTCACCTCACCGACTGGAAGGGCAACGACTGGACGCCGGACAGCGACACCCCGGCGGCCCACCCGAACGCCCGGTTCACCACCCCGGCCGGTCAGTGCCCGACGATCGCGCCCGAGTGGGAGGACCCCCAGGGCGTCCCGATCAGCGCGATCTTGTTCGGTGGCCGTCGCGCCAGTGCCGTCCCGCTGGTCGCGGAGTCCCGAGACTGGCAGCACGGTGTGTTCCAGGGGCTGACGGTCTCCTCCGAGACCACCGCCGCCGCCGCTGGCGCGATCGGCCAGCTGCGGCGCGACCCGTTCGCGATGCTGCCGTTCTGCGGCTACAACATGGGTGACTACGCCAGCCACTGGCTCGACATCGGCAAGGCGAGCACCCCCGACAAGCTTCCGCGCATCTACGCGGTCAACTGGTTCCGCAAGGACGATGACGGGAAGTTCCTCTGGCCTGGGTTCGGCGAGAACATCCGCGTCCTGAAGTGGATCGTCGATCGGCTGGAGGGCACGGTCCAGGGAGTCGAGACGCCGATCGGCACGCTGCCGGTCAAGAGCGAGCTCGAGCTGGACGGTCTGGACATGGACGAGGGTGACCTCGACCTGCTGCTGAGCGTCGACGCCGACGTGTGGAAGCAGGAGGCTGAGCTGATCCCGGACTACTTCGAGAAGTTCGGCGACCACATGCCGGCTGCCTTGATCCAGGAGCAGAAGGACCTCGTGGCACGGCTCGAGAACAGCTAGCACCCCGCGCTCACGCAGCCCCGTCGCTCTTCGGACCGGCGGGGCTGACGCGTGTCCGGGCCTGGCGCGGGAGACTGGCCCGATGACCCCGAACGCGTCGTCGACCTTCCTGATCTGCCGGGACGGCCGACGGCTCGACCTGCTGGCCGTGCCGGTGCTCGACCGCAACGGCGAGGCGTACGAGGCCCAGCTGCACCTGCGCCTGTCCGGTGAGGCGTTCGGCGTGATCGGCGAACGGTGCCATGGGGTGCTGGCCGCCGCGGCCGCGCGCGGTCTGGTCGGCAGCCAGCAGGACGCGCTGCGCCGGGCCGGGCTGCGCCTCGACCAGCTGCCGCACCTGCCTCGTGACCTCGAGCTGTTCTCGCTGCGCAGCCGTGACCCCGACGACCTGCCGGGCCGCGGGGCGTTGCGAGCTCTGCTGGACGTGCGTCACACCTACGCCCGGGGGTGGCAGCACCGTGCGGTCGTGCTGCTCGAGGCGTGGGGTAACGACGGGACCGGGGTGCGCGCCGAGCTGGAGCCGGCTGACTACCTGGCGCTGCTCGTGGCCACGCTGGCCGCGTGCGAGCAGGCTTCGCCCGTACAGGGCTAATCTCGTCGCCGTGGCCCTCGTCCCCCGACCGGTGCGCCGTGTCGCGACGGACGTGTATGAGCGTCGCGTCGCCGCAGGGCTCCAGCGCCAGAAGGCGCCGTCACCCCGTCACGTCGGCGTCATCCTGGACGGGAACCGTCGATGGGCGCGCGCGATGGGGCTGGAGAGCCACTCCGGCCATCAGCGGGGCGCCGACAAGATCGTCGACCTGCTCGGCTGGTGCGACGACGCCGGGGTCGAGGTCGTGACGCTCTGGCTGCTCAGCACGGAGAACCTGACCCGTCCCGAGGCCGAGCTGGCGCCGCTGCTCGCGATCATCGAGTCGCTCGTCACCGACCTGTCCCGGCCGGAGAACCTCTGGACCGTCAACGTCGTCGGTGCGCTCGACCTGCTGCCCGACGGGACCGCCCGCCACCTGGAACAGACCGCGGCGCTCACCCTGGGCCGACCGGGGGTGCACGTCAACGTCGCGATCGGCTACGGCGGACGGCAGGAGATCACCGACGCCGTGCGGTCGCTGCTGCTCGCCGAGGCCGCCAAGGGAGCCACCCTCGAGCAGGTCGCCGAGGTGCTGGACGTGGACCACATCGCCGAGCACCTCTACACCAGGGGCCAGCCTGATCCGGACCTGGTGATCCGCACGTCGGGGGAGCAGCGGCTGTCCGGCTTCCTGCTGTGGCAGTCCGCGCACAGCGAGTTCTACTTCTGCGACGCCAACTGGCCCGACTTCCGCCGGGTCGACTTCCTGCGCGCGCTGCGCGCGTTCGCCGCCCGCCAGCGTCGTTACGGCGCCTGACCGCGGTCTGCTGCCGGGAGCCAGCTAGCGGCTCTGCGACGTGCGCGGTCCTGAGGGGATCATCGTCCTGCGGTCCGAGCAGCTCGGCTGAGCCTCGGGCGTGTCGGGGCCTCGTACGCCCGATCCTGACCTAGCGTTCCCGGCAGCGGATCGGCACCCGCCGGCCCGCTCGGGAGGCCGCCGGTGCATCAGCACAGGAAGGGCCGAGACCGGCCCACGCGGCCCGGTCCCGGTCGCTGCGAGAGCCTGGAGCCCCGCATGACGGTCACCTATGTGCTCGACACCTCGGTCCTGCTGTCCGACCCCGGGGCGCTCGCCCGGTTCGACGAGCACGACGTCGTCCTGCCGCTCGTGGTCATCAACGAGCTGGAGGCCAAGCGCGACCACCCCGAGCTGGGCTGGTTCGCCCGGCAGTCGCTGCGGGTGCTGGACGATCTGCGGATCGCGCACGGCCGGCTGGACGCGCCGATCACGCTGGGGCAGGGGACCGTACGGGTAGAGCTCAACCACTGCGACGCCACCGTGCTCCCGGCCGGCTTCCGGGTCGCTGACAACGACGCACGCATCTTGGCCGTGGCGGCGAACCTGGCGGCAGACGGGCTGGACGTGGTCCTGGTCAGCAAGGACCTCCCGCTCCGGGTCAAGGCAGCGGCGATCGGGCTGGCGGCCCAGGAGTACCGCGCGGAGCTAGGGAGCGCGACCGGGCACACCGGGATGGCCGAGCTCGTCGTCGCCGGCGAGGACCTCGACGAGCTGTTTGCGCACGGGGACGCATTCTTGCCCGAGGCGGCCGAGCTGGCCACCCACACCGGCCTGGTGCTGCTGTCCGAGCGCGGCTCGGGCCTCGGCCGGGTGGCGCCGGACAAGTCCGTCCGGCTGGTGCGCGGCGACCGAGAAGCCTTCGGGGTGCGGGGCCGCAGCGCCGAGCAGCGGGTGGCCCTGGAGCTGCTGCTCGACCCCGAGATCGGCATCGTTTCCCTCGGTGGCCGGGCCGGCACCGGCAAGTCGGCGCTGGCGCTGTGCGCCGGGCTCGAGTCGGTGCTGGAGCGACGGGCGCACAAGAAGGTCATCGTGTTCCGCCCGCTGTTCGCGGTCGGCGGTCAGGAGCTCGGCTATCTGCCCGGGGACGCGGCCGAGAAGATGGGGCCGTGGGCGCAGGCGGTCTTCGACACCCTCGGCGCCCTGGTCGCGCCGGAGGTGGTGACCGAGGTGCTGGAGCGCGGCCTGCTGGAGGTGCTGCCGCTGACCCACATCCGCGGCCGGTCGCTGCACGACGCGTTCGTCATCGTCGACGAGGCGCAGTCGCTGGAGCGCGGGGTGCTGCTGACCGTGCTGTCCCGGCTCGGGCAGGGTTCGCGGGTCGTGCTGACCCACGACGTGGCGCAGCGCGACAACCTGCGGGTCGGTCGTCACGACGGGGTCACCGCGGTGATCGACGCGCTGAAGGGGCACCCGCTGTTCGCGCACGTCACCCTGACCCGTTCGGAACGCTCAGCGATCGCCGCCCTGGTCACCGAGATGCTGGAGGACCTTCCCCTCTAGCCGCCGGACGCAGAGCGTGGGGCTCAGAGCAGGCGGTGGCCCCGGCGGCGGTGGAGGCGGCTGCGCTCGGGGGCTGTCGGGGGGCGCACCAGGCCTTGGCCGAGCAGCACGCCGGCGGCGAGGGCGAGCCCGACCGTGAGGGCACGCAGCACGAGCGCGAACCCGGTCGAGGGGTCTCCGGTGCCGAGCGCGAGCAGGGCCGAGAACGTGGTGAGACCGGGCAGCTGCGGGATGATCGCCGGCACGACGAGCAGCAGAGCAGGTAGGTGGAGCCGGCGTGCGAGCAGCTGGCAGCCGGCGCCCATCAGGACCGCGCCGGTGGCGGTCGCCGTGGCCCGGGAGAGACCGGCGACCAGCAGCTCGTCGTACAGCGCGAAGCCGGCTCCGCCGATGAGAGCGCTGGTCACCACGACCCGCCGGGGCGAGTAGTTGGCCAGGGCGAACAGCCCCGCCGCTGCAGCGGCGGCGAGCGCGCGGACCGGCAGCCGGGCGAGCGCCGCGTCGAGGTCGTCGACCGAGAACACGACCCCGAGCCGCCGGGACACGTCCAGACCCAGGGCTACCCCGGTCAGCAGCCCGGTGGTCAGCACGACCACCTCCAACGCCCGGGCGGCCGCAGTGACGAGGAACCCGCCGAGGGCGTCCTGGACGCTGCCGACGAGCAGACCGCCGGGCGCCAACGCCACCAGCCCGCCGGCAACCACGAGAGCGGGTTGAACGTCTGCGCCGAGGGCGGACAACCCTGCCGCGAAGCTGGTCGCGACGACACCGGCCAGGGTGTACTGGTAGAAGAACGGCACCTCACGGGCGTTGAGCAGACGGTTGGCCCGGTCGATGACCACGGTCGCGAGGAACGCGGTGGCGACGATCAGCAGACCCCCGCCGAGCAGGACCGCGATCGACGCCGCTAGACCACCCCAGGCGGCTGTCGCGACCCAGCGAGGGTAGGGGTGCGGCGTGCGCCGGACCTCGTCGATCCGCTGCTGCGCCCCGGCGACGTCGAGCCGGCCGGCGACAAGGTCCTTGACGACGTCGTCCACCCGGGCGAGCCGAGTGCCGTCGAAGCCGTAGCGGCGGACCACGCGCGAGGCCGTGACCGGAGCGTGGGCCGGTCCGCGAAGGAAGGAGACCACGATGACGTTGTAGGTGACGTCGGCCTCGCAGCGCGTCAGCCCGGCTGCCGCCGTCACCTCGCGGATGGCTGCGGTCACGTCGCCGGTGCCCGCGCCGCCGGCCAGCAGCAGCTCGCCGATCCGCAGCGCCAGGTGCAGCACCCGGTAGACCTCCTGCTCCGGCGCCGGCTGGACGGCCAGGGCGTCGGTGGTCGCCGCGACCGGCTCAGGTGCGCGCAGCTTGGTCCAGGCGCGTGAGGCGACGCTCACGACGACGCCCGGCGGCGCGAGAGCCGGGGGGTGCGCATGCGGAGCAGCTGCTCGGTGTCACGCTCCTCGGCGAGGTCGCGCAACCGCCCGGCCATGAGCTGCTTGAGGGAGACCACCCCCACCGGGCG
Organism: Mycobacteriales bacterium; assembly: GCA_038236005.1. GTDB lineage: Bacteria > Actinomycetota > Actinomycetes > Mycobacteriales > SCTD01 > CANKBT01. Next base: position 10,424 of record JBBSTI010000012.1, read on the forward strand.
CAGCGGATCGGCCCGCATGGTCACCGGTAGGCGGGTGAAGCCGGTCTCGGCCATGAGGATCGCCGCGGTCTTGAGGGTGTCCTCGCCGTGGGCCACGACCAACGAGGTGCTGGACAGCTGCCCGACCGGGTCGTCACGCCGTCCGACGGCGACCGCTGCCGCCAGCTGCGCGGCGCTCACCACCCCGACGAGCAGCCCGTCCGGGCCGACGACCGGGAAGAGCCGCTGGGCCTGAACGTCCTGGGGTCCTGCCTGGATCTCCGCGAGCGCCGAGGCGACCGTACGGTCGTGCGCGAGGTCGAGGTAGTCCTCGGCCGTCACCTGGTCGACGAACAGCGCCTCCAGCGGGTCGACGTCGAACTCCTGGCGCAGGTGGTAGCCGCGCCGGGCGATCTTCTCGGTCAGCACCGAACGCTTCAGGAGCAGGACGGACCCGGCGTACGCCACGGTGTTCGCGATCAGGAGCGGGAGGAGCATGTCGAGCCGCCCGGTCAGCTCGATCGCGAACACCACCCCGGTGAACGGGGAGCGCATGACGCCGCCGAGCACCCCGGCCACCCCGATGATCGCCCAGAAACCGAGGCCGACCTTCGGGAAGACCGACGACTCCACCGCCCCCAGCGCTCCCCCGATCAGGAACAGCGGCGCCATCACGCTGCCGGAGGTGCCGGAGCCGAGCGACAGCGACCAGATGAGGGTCTTGACGATCAGGATGCTGACGACGAGCGACAGCCCGATCTGCCCGGTCAGCTCCAGCCGGATGACGTCGTAGCCGACCCCGAGCGCTCTGGGCTGCACGAGCCCGCCGATCCCGATGATCAGGCCACCGATCGCCGGCCACCACATCCAGTGGAACGGCAAGCGGTGGAACAGGTCCTCGGACAGGTAGACCAAGGACGTCGCGGCCACGGCGAGCAAGGCGGACAGCACGCCGGCGACGATGCAGAACAGGTAGGTCAGGTAGCCGATGTCGAACGGCGCGGTGTTCGTGAACAGCGCGTCGTGGCCGAGGATCGGGCCGCGGAGCACGGTCGCGGTCGCCACCGCCGTGGCGACCGGCACGAAGCTGCGGGGGCGCCACTCGAGCAGCAGCAGCTCGACGGCCAGCAGCACGGCCGCGAGCGGGGCGTTGAAGACGGCCGCCATCCCGGCGGTGGCGCCGGCGACGAGCAGCGTCTTGCGCTCGTCGGCGGTCAGGTGCAGGAACTGGGCGAACAGCGACCCGAGGGCACCACCGGTCATGATGATCGGTCCCTCGGCGCCGAACGGGCCGCCGGTACCGATGCTCACTGCGGCGCTGACCGGCTTGAGCAGGGCGACCCGGGGGGCGATGGTGCTGCGTCGAAGAAGGATCGCCTCGAGCGTCTCCGGCATCCCGTGGCCACGGATCCGCTCCGAGCCGTAGCGGGCCATCAGCCCGATCAGGAGCCCGCCGAAGATCGGGGCCAGCAGGACCAGAAAGGGGTTGTGGTCGACGATGCCAGGCGCGCGCAGCGAGGTGTTGACGGTCTGGTAGAACACCGCGTTGCTGATCAGGCCGATCAGCTTGACGAGCAGCCAGGCGGCCCCGGCTCCGGCGGCACCGACCGGCAGGGCCAGCGCGGCGATGAGCAGCATCCGAGGCGTGGCGGTGAAGTCGCCCAGGTGCCCGACATCGCGTACGGGGGTGCGGGCTGCTCTGGGCACGGGCGTCCTCGGGTAGGAGATCAGCGACCCTCCACCTTAGGTCGCGGGCCGCGACGCCCGGGCGCAGCGGTGGTCCGGTCAGGGGCGGCGGCGACCGTGCAGAGGCGTGGCTCAGCCGTCGGGCAGTGCGGCCCCGCACCGGTCGCACCGGTCGCTGTCTCGGTCGTCCGTCAGCCCGCCGCACCGGTCGCAGACCCGGGCGAGCCAGCAGGCAGGATCTCCGCCGGGCTCCAGGGGTGCGTCGTCGCTGCTCACGGGCGAGTCATGGCGAGCACGTCGAGGGCTGCATCGAGCTGGGCCTCGGACAGCAGGTCGGGCACGTGGCCCCGGTCGAGCACCACCTCGCGGATGGTGCGCCGCTCGGCCAGGGCCTGCTTGGCCACGCGAGCCGCCTCCTCGTAGCCGAGGTAGCGGTTCAGCGGGGTGACGATCGACGGCGAGCCCTCGGCCAGCTCCAGGCAGCGATCCACGTCGGCCTTGATCCCGTCGATGCACCGGTCGGCGAGCAGCCGCGTCGAGGTGGACAGCAGAGCGATCGACTCCAGCAGGGCCCGCCCCATCACCGGCATCATGACGTTCAGCTCGAAGCTGCCGGTGGTGCCGCCGAAGGCGACCGTCGCGTCGTTGCCGATCACCTGCGCGCAGACCTGCAGGACCGCTTCGGGCAGCACCGGGTTGACCTTTCCCGGCATGATCGAGCTTCCGGGCTGCAGGTCGGGCAGGTGGATCTCGCCGAGCCCCGCCCGCGGCCCGGAGCCCATCCAGCGCAGGTCGTTGCAGACCTTCACCAGGCTTGTCGCAACACTGCGCAGATGCCCGCTCGTCTCCACCAGGGCGTCTCGCGAGCCCTGCGCCTCGAAGTGGTTGCGCGCCTCGGTGAACGGCTCCCCGAGCTCGTCGATCACCTGCGCGGCAAAACCGGCCGGGGCGTTGATCCCGGTCCCGACAGCGGTGCCTCCTAGCGGCAGCTCGGCCAGTCTGCCGAGCCCCGACCGCAACCGCTCCACGCCATAGCGCACCTGTGCGGCAAAGCCTCCGAACTCCTGGCCCAGCGTGACCGGGGTGGCGTCCATGAGATGCGTGCGTCCGCTCTTCACCACGTCGGCGAAGGCCTCCGAACGGGCCTCCAGTGCGCGGGCCAGATGCTCGAGGGCAGGGATCAGCTCGCCGGTCACGGCGTCCACCGCAGCCAGGTGGATGCTGGTCGGGAACACGTCGTTGCTCGACTGGGACGCGTTGACGTGGTCGTTCGGATGGACCGGCCGGCCGAGCGTGCGCGCGGCGAGCCTGGCGAGCACCTCGTTGACGTTCATGTTGCTCGAGGTCCCGCTCCCGGTCTGGAAGACGTCGATCGGGAACTGGTCGGCGTGCTCGCCACCGGCCACCTGACGCGCGGCCCCGACGATGGCGTCGGCGACGTCCCGGTCGAGCACCCCGAGCCTCGCGTTGACCTCCGCCGCAGCGCCCTTGACGCGCGCCAGCGCGACGATCTGTGCGGCCGGCAGGCGCAGCCCGCTGATCGGGAAGTTGGTCACCGCCCGCTGCGTCTGGGCGCCGTACAGCGCGTCGTCGGGCACGTCGATCTCGCCCATGCTGTCGTGCTCGGTCCTGGTCATACAGACCTCCTGCCCGCTCAGCGCTCGTGCCACGTCCGCATCGCGGTGTCGAGCTGAGCCGGGTCCAGGGGCGGGCCGGGCAGCGGGCCGTCCGCCCGCAGGCCGCGCAGGGCGATCTCCAGGTAGCGCCGGTACAGCTCCGGTGCGACCTCCCGGCTGACGTCCTGCAGCGTCCCGAGCATCACGTTGAGCATGGCGATGTCGCTCCCGGCGAGATCCGGGCGGAGCGCACCAGCGGCCTGGGCGCGGGCGACGAGGCGGTCCACGGTCGGGGCCAGGCGGGTGCGTGCCTGGTCGACCCGGGTGTGGACGTTGCCTCGGGCCAGCACCAGCTGCCGGAGCCCGCGGAAGGCCAGCTGCATCTCCAGGGCCTGCTCGAGGAAGCCGCGCAGCCCGAGCCAAGGATCCTCGTGCTTCTGCGCCTGCTCGGCGAGGGCGACCATCGCCGACATCTGCTCCAGCAGCAGTGCGTCGATCAGGACGTCCTTGTTGGCGAAGTTGCGATAGGCCGTCCCGACTCCGACCCCGGCGTGCCTCGCGACCTCGTCCAGCGTCACGTCGATCCCGCGCTCGGCGAACAGCTCGGCGGCCGCGTCCAGCAGGGCGGCACGGTTGCGCAGGGCATCGCGCCGCTGAGGTCGTGTGACGTTCCCATCACAAACGGAGGTTGGTTCTCCGTTGCTGCTAGCGTCTGTCATGAACGGAGATGCTATCTCCACTACGCCTGAGGAAGCCTGAGTACCCGGATGACCGACACCGTTGCGACTGCCCCCGCAGCCGAGCAGACCGATCCGCACCACGAGCGGCGGTGGCTCATCCTGGGGGTCATCGGCATCGCCCAGCTGCTCGTGGTGCTCGACGCCACCATCGTAAACATCGCCCTGCCGGCGGCCCAGCGTGACCTCGGCTTCTCCGACGCGTCCCGGCAGTGGGTGCTCACCTCCTACTCGCTCGCGTTCGGCTCGCTGCTGCTGCTCGGCGGACGGCTCGGGGACACCTTCGGACGCAAGCGCGCGTTCATCGTCGGGCTGATCGGCTTCGCCGTCGCGTCCGCGGTGGGCGGCGCCGCCCCGACCTTCGGCATCCTGCTCGTCGCCCGGGTCGCGCAAGGGATGTCCGGCGCGCTGCTCGCCCCGGCCGCTCTCTCGCTGCTCGCCACCACCTTCGTCGACCCGAAGGAGCGCGGCCAGGCGTTCGGCATCTACGGCGCGATCGCCGGCGGCGGCGGCGCGGTCGGGCTGCTGCTCGGCGGGGCGCTCACCGAATATCTCACCTGGCGCTGGTGCCTGTACGTCGGGCTCGTCTTCGCGATCCCCGCCGCCGTCATGGGTGCCCGGCTGCTGCACCAGGCTCCTCCCGGCGTACGCCCGAAGCTTGACCTGCTCGGTGCCGTCACCGCGAGCGGTGGTCTGTTCACCCTGGTGTACGGCTTCGCCAGTGCCGAGCGTTCCGGTTGGGGGGCCGCGATCACGGTGACGATGTTCGTCGCGTCAGCCGCGCTGCTCGCCCTGTTCGTCGTGCTGCAGACCCGGGTCGCGCACCCGCTGCTGCCGATGCGCATCCCGCTGGACCGCAACCGGGGTGGCTCCTACCTCGCCGTGCTGATCGGTGGGTCCGGCATCTTCGGGATCTTCATCTTCCTCACTTTCTACCTCCAGAACACCCTGGGCCTGTCGCCGCTGGTGACCGGCGCCGCGTTCATGGCGCTCAACGTGCCGATCGTGTTCACCGCGGTGTTCGTCAACACCCGGCTGCTCGCGAAGACCGGACCGCGGCCGTTGGTCACGTCCGGGATGGTGCTGAACATCATCAGCCTGCTGCTGCTCACCCGGCTCGAGGTCGACAGCTCGTACTGGGTGCACGTCTTCCCGTCGCTGGTGCTGACCGGCGTCGGTTTCGGCCTGATCTTCGCCCCGGCCATCGCCGGCGCCGCCGCCGGCGTAGCCCCGAAGGACAGCGGCGTCGCCTCGGCCATGGTCAACACCAGCCAGCAGGTGGGCGGCTCGATCGGCGCCTCGCTGCTGTCCACGATCTTCGCCTCGGCGCTGGCCGGCTACCTGGCCGACAACGAGGGCGTGGACCCGATGGTCGCGACCGTGCACGGCTACACGGTGGCCTTCTTCGTCGCCGCGGGGATCTTCGCTGTCGGCGCCGTCGTCTCCTATGCCCTGCTCCTGCCCGGGGTGCCCGAGCCCGCGTCTGAGGGTGCTGCCCCGGCGATGGCTCACTGAGCCAGCGCCCCGCCGGTACGATCAGCGGTCATGACCCTGGTCGTCCAGAAGTTCGGTGGCTCCTCCGTGTCGGACGCCGAGCGCATCAAGCGGGTCGCGGAGCGGATCGTCGACACCCGCAAGGCCGGCCACGACGTGTGCGTGGTGGTCAGCGCCATGGGCGACATGACCGACGAGCTGCTGGACCTTGCCAACCAGGTCACGCCGATGCCGCCGCCCCGCGAGCTGGACATGCTGCTGACCGCCGGCGAGCGGATCAGCATGGCGCTGCTGGCCATGGCGATCCAGAGCCTGGGGCTGTCGGCGCGCAGCTTCACCGGCAGCCAGGCGGGCGTGATCACCGATGCCGTGCACGGCAAGGCCCGGATCATCGACGTGACGCCCGGGCGGCTGCGCGAGGCGCTGGACGCCGGGCACGTCACGATCGTCGCCGGCTTCCAAGGAGTCAGTCAGACCAGCAAGGACATCACGACGCTCGGCCGCGGCGGGTCCGACACCACCGCGGTGGCTCTGGCTGCGGCGCTCGGCGCTGACGTCTGCGAGATCTACACCGACGTCGACGGCATCTACAGCGCCGACCCGCGGATCGTGCCGAACGCCAAGCAGCTCACGACCGTCTCGTACGAGGAGATGCTCGAGCTGGCTGCCTGCGGCGCCAAGATCCTGCACCTACGGTGCGTGGAGTACGCCCGGCGCTACGACGTGCCGCTGGTCGTCCGCAGCTCGTTCTCGCAGAAGCCCGGCACGACGATCATCAAGGAGGCTGCTGTGGAGGCGGCGATCATCAGCGGGGTCGCGCACGACCTCTCCGAGGCGCGCGTGACCGTGGTCGGAGTGCCCGACCAGCCGGGTCAGGCGGCGGCGATCTTTCGGGCCATCGCGTCTGCCGAGGTCAACATCGACATGATCGTGCAGAACGTGTCGGGGGCGACCAACCGCACCGACATCTCGTTCACGCTGCCCAAGGCCGATCTCGCCGACGCCGTGCGGGCGCTGGCCCGGCTGCAGACCGAGGTCAGTTTCGAGCGCGTGCTGTCCGACGAGCACATCGGCAAGGTGTCGCTGATCGGCGCGGGGATGAAGAGCCACCCGGGCGTGACCGCGACCTTCTTCGAGGCGCTCGCGAAGGTCGGCATCAACTCCGAGGCGATCTCCACCTCGGAGATCCGGATCTCGGTGGTGTGCCGCGACACCGACGTGCCGGCCGCCGTGCGTGCCGTGCACGAGGCGTTCGGCCTCGGCGGAGACGACGCCGCCACCGTGTACGGCGGGACCGGTCGATGACGCGCCACGTCACCGTCGGGATCGTCGGCGCGACCGGCCAGGTCGGCGCCGTGATGCGGCAGCTGCTCGCCGAGCGGGACTTTCCCCTCGACCAGATCAGGTTCTTCGCCAGCGCGCGTTCGGCCGGTTCGGTGCTGCCGTGGCGCGGTGGTGAGGTCGTCGTCGAGGACGCCGAGACCGCGGACCTGACCGGCCTGGACATCGCGCTGTTCAGCGCAGGCGGCGGCACCAGCACCCAGCTGGCCCCCCGCTACGTGGCTGCCGGCGCGATCGTCATCGACAACTCGAGCGCGTGGCGTCGCGACCCCGACGTGCCGCTGGTGGTGTCGGAGGTCAACCCGGAAGCGGCGCAGCACCGGCCGAGAGGGATCATCGCCAACCCCAACTGCACGACGATGGCCGCGATGCCGACGCTGAAGGTGCTGCACGACGAGGCGGGGCTGAACCGGTTGGTCGCCTCGACCTACCAGGCGGTGTCCGGCAGCGGAAGCAAGGGTCTGGACGAGCTGGACACCCAGGTTCGAGCGGTCGCCGACAAGGCGATCGAGCTGGCTCACGACGGATCCGCGCTGACCTTCCCGGAGCCCCGGGCGTACGTCGCGCCGATCGCGTTCAACGTCCTGGCGATGGCGGGCTCGGTCGTCGACGACGGCAGCTTCGAGACCGACGAGGAGCAGAAGCTTCGCCACGAGAGTCGCAAGATCCTCGATCTCCCGGACCTGCGGGTCAGCGGGACGTGCGTGCGGGTCCCGGTCTTCACCGGCCACTCGTTGTCGATCACGGCCGAGTTCGACCGGCCGCTGTCGGTCGCCCGGGCGACCGAGCTGCTGCAGGACGCGCCTGGCGTACGCCTGGTGGATCTCCCGACGCCGCTGATGGCTGCGGGGCAGGACCCGACCTTCGTGGGACGGTTGCGCCAGGACGGGCCGCAGGCCCTCTCGCTGTTCGTGTGCGCAGACAACCTGCGCAAGGGAGCCGCGCTCAACGCGGTGCAGATCGCTGAGCTGCTGGTGGGACGCTGACATGGTGAACACCGACGTGGGGGACCGCTGACGTGAAAGACGCGACATGACCGAACCGATCAGGCGGGCCGGAGAGGCCGGGATGGGCGAGACGACAGCGATGCCGATCCCCGGTTCTGACGACCGCATCATCGGCAACCGTTATCGCATGGAGGCCTTGATCGGCCGCGGTGGCTCGGCGGAGGTCTGGCGGGCCGAGGACACCTCGCTCGGGCGCCAGGTGGCGGTCAAGCTCGTCACCGCGTCCGGGGGCGAGGACGCCGGCCGGGTCGGGGACGAGGCCCGGCTGCTCGCGCGGCTCAGCCACCCCGGGCTGGTCCCGGTCTACGACGCCGGCACCGACAGCCGGCTGCGCCCGTGGGTCGTCATGGAGCTGGTCGAGGGCGGCACGCTCGCCGACGAGATCGGCCGCGGGCCGGTCGAGCCGCTGCGTGCGGCCAAGATCGGGAGGGTGCTCGCGGAGGCCCTGGAATATGTCCACGGTCAGGGACTGGTCCACCGCGACGTCAAGCCGGCCAACGTGCTGCTGGGAAGCGACGGCCGGGTGCGGCTCACCGACTTCGGCATCGCCCGTCTGGTGGACGCCGCCAAGGTCACCGCGACCGGGCTGACGGTCGGCACCGCCTCCTACCTCTCGCCGGAGCAGGTGATGGGCTCGGCGGTCGGGCCCAAGGCTGACGTCTACAGTCTCGGGCTCGTGCTGCTCGAGACGTTGACCGGCCGGCGCGAATATCCCGGCACGGCGATCGAGGTGGCCATCGCTCGGCTGCACCGCCAGCCGGAGGTCCCCGACCTTCCGTACGGCTGGTCGGGGCTGCTGGTCGCGATGACCGCGCTGGACGACGCACGACGCCCGACCGCTCAGGCGGTGGCACGGGACCTGGCCCGGATCGAGGCCGGGGGAGAGGCGACGACCACCGTCATCCCGGTCGCGCGACCGGCCGCGCGCGCCGACCAGACCTCGGTGCTGCGTCCCGGCCCGGCAGCTGCCCCGCGTCCGGTGCGCCCGGCGCGTCCGGAGCCCCGCCCCGCGCCGCGACCTGTGGAGCCGGGCAGGAGCAGCAGCAACTCGTGGGCCTGGGCGCTGTTGCTCGTCGCGCTGGTGGCCGTCGGCGTCGTCGCCGCGCTGCTGATCAACCAGAGCGGCAGCACCGGCAACGAGCGGGGCGCCGAACCGCCGTCGATCTCGCCCGACCTGCCGCAGCAGCTGCAGACCGACCTGAAGCAGCTGCAGCTGGAGGTGGCCCAGTGATCGCCCGCCGGAGGTCTCTGGCGGCGGTGGCCATGATCGGTGCCCTGCTACTGGCCGGTTGCTCCTCGACATCGTCCCAGGCGCAGATCGACAACCTGGTCGCAGACATCACCAACGCCGCCAACGCCCGCGACGCCGGCAAGATGACGCGCAAGGCCGACGACCTGGTCACGCTCGTCAACTCCTTCCGCGGGTCGGAGCTGCCGATCGCCGAGGTCGATCGGATCCTGGTGCTGGCGCAGGCGGTCAAGAACGACGCGACCCTGCTGGACGCGCAGCCCGCCTCGACCGAGACGCCCAGCGAGACCCCGTCGGCCACGCCGACCCCGGAGGAGACGACGCCCCCTCCGACCGAGACCAAGCCCCCGCCTCCGACGACGCCGCCTCCCACCACAACGCCTCCGACAACTCCTCCCACGACGACTCCCCCCACGACGACGTCGCCGCCGACCAAGCCTCCGGCCGCGACCTCGAAGCCTCCGGCCACGACCTCGAAGCCTCCGGCCGCGGCCTCCAAGCCTTCGGCCGCCACGACACCGTCCCCGGCCAAGAAGCCGACCGCGTCGGTCGGCCCCTCGGGTGAAGCGGCCCCGCAGAAGGGCTCGTCCGCCGGGGTCACAGCACCGACGCCGACCTCGGCACCCACCCGGGGCTGAGGGCGGCGGGTTGCCGGTGCGTCGGTGACGTCGCCGGTGTCGCCCACCCGTCGCTGAGCCTCGCGCCCCCGAGCCCTGTCGCGCCCATAGCCGCCGACCGGTGGGCGCTTGGCACAGAACCCCGTTGCCAGGGTGCTGGCGCGGTGTCACAGTCGTTGCGGCGCCCCTGTCGGGACCGCTGAGGGAGTGACCAGGAGGACGGCATGATGGGTGCGGCACAGCTGCCGGGCACCCTGTCGTGCTCTGGCGTGCCCGTCCTCCCCGTGCCGGCTCACCACGGTCTGTTCCGCAGCGTGCTGAACCAGCTCGAGACCCGTGAGACGACCGATGCGCACCTGGCGGCACCCGTGTAGCCCTCCCCCGAGGTCTTCGAGGAGCCGCCCGCAGCGCACCAGCGCAGCGAGGCGGCTCTCGGCGTTCCCGGGCTTCCGCGTTCTTCCCGTACGAGCACGCGTCACGAGAGGTGACACCCATGAGCACGCCCTGCAGCGACCCGTCCACCGACCCCGACCTGTTCTTCCCGGACAGCCCCGAGCAGCTGGCGGCCGCCCGGGCCCTCTGCGCAGGCTGCCCGGTGCGTCACGACTGCCTCGCCGAGGCCGTCGCCAACGGGACGACCGACGGGGTGTGGGGCGGCGTGCTGCTCGAGCGGGGCGTCGTGGTCGCCGTCAAGCGGCGTCCCGGTCGGCCGCGCCGGCTCCCCGTCGCAGCCTGAGGCCGCCCCAATGAAATCGGTGATCATGACCGTCGGCCCCCCCAAAACGCCCATGGAGGGGGCAGACCGTCATGATCACGCGGGGCCGGGCAGGCCGAGCCGTGCGGCGACGAAGGACAGCTCGGCCCGCAGCTGGCGTACGCGCTCCTCGACCACCAGCGATCCGTGGCCGGCGTCGAAGCGGTAGACCTCGACGTCCTTGGCGAGCGCGGCGGCGGCCTCCAGCCAGTTGTCGATCTGCCGGATCGGGCAACGGGGGTCGTTGGCCCCGGCGAGCACCAGCACCGGCGCGACCACGTCCGCGACGTAGGTCAACGGGCTGCACCGGGCGTACAGCTCAGGCACCTCGTCCGGCGACCCGCCGAACAGCGACCGGTCGAACGCCTTCAGGGGCTCCATCTCGTCCTCGTACGCCGCGACGTAGTCCGCGACCGGTACGGCGGCGACCCCGCAGGCCCAGTCGCCGGGCTGGGTGCCCAGCGCTAGCAACGTGAGGTAGCCGCCCCACGAGCCGCCGGCGATCACGCACTGTGACGTGAGCCCGGAGGAGACCGCCCACGCGCGGACGGCGGCGACGTCCTCCAGCTCGGTCAGACCCGGCCGACCCTCCAGGGCGTCCCGCCAGACCGCGCCGTAGCCGGTCGAGCCGCGGTAGTTGACGTTGACGACCGCGCAGCCCAGGTCCAGCCAGGCGGCCCGGTCGGCGGCGAAGGAGTCGCGGTCGTGGTGGGTCGGTCCGCCGTGCACGAGAAAGACCGTCGGCCAGGGCCCGTCACCGGGCGGGATGGCGACCAGCGCGTGCACGGAGCCGCCGGGGCCGTCGACCCAGACGTCGCGGACCGGCTCGGAGGTCGGGCAGTCGCCGCCGACGAGCAGGACGTCGCCGGCCAGGTTGCGGACGACCGTCGGCGAGGCGGCCGAGGACCAGGACAGCTCGACCGCTCCGTCCGGGCGGACGGTTGCGGCCCCGATCGTGCCGGGTGGGGTCGCGAGGTCGGTCAGCTCCCCGGTGGCGAGGTCCCAGCGGTGCAGGGTGGACCGGCCGCGGGCCTCGGACACGACCAGCAGCGCGCTGCCGTCGGGGTACCAGTCGGCGGACAGGTCGCCGGGCAGGTCGAGGGCGAGCCGGCGGACGTCTCCGCTGTCGGGGTCCCACAGCAGTGGCTCGGGGCGGCCACCCTGCTCGTGCAGGGCCAGCACCTGGTGGCCGACCGGGGAGAAGCCGACCGGCTCGAGGCCGAGCCCGGGGCCGTCCCACAGCTCGGCGACCACCGCGCCGTCGGTCGCGAGGACGCGCATCGCCGGGTGCCGGGAGTCGCCGTGCTCGGAGTGGCTGATCAGCACGAGGCTCTCGTCGAACGACAGGTCGGCGACGCCGGCGTCGTGCTCGCTGGCGTACAGCACCCGGGTCGAGCCGCCGCCCTGCAGGTGGATGCTGGAGCCGTCGTCGTCAGAGCAGCCCACGACCGCCTTCGTGCGGCCGAGCGCCAGCCCGGCGGGGTAGGCGTCCGGGACGCCCGGGGTGGCCGCCACCGTCTGGCCACCCTCGAACGGCTGCCGCTTCCAGGACCCGAACTCGTCCCCGCCGGCGTCGTCGAACCACCAGAGCTGGGCGCCGTCGCGCGACAGGGTCCCGTCCGTGGTGCCGTCCGGTCGCGCGGTGGCCTGCCGGTGCTCGTCGGTCGCGCGGTCCCAGCCGTACAGCTCGAAGGTGCCGGTGGCGTTGCTGACGTATAGGCAGCGGTCCGGCGCGTCCTGCGCCCACTCCGGCAGGCTGACACGGGTGGCTCGCAGGCGCTGCTCCCAGACAGGTGTGCTCATCGGCCCAGTCAACCGTGCGCCGGCCTCATGACGCGCTGTCGGGAGCCGGGTGTCGACGGTCGGGAACCAGAAAGGACCGCCCCGGAGGGCGGCCCTGTCATGGTCGGGAGACGTGCTGGTCGGGGTGACAGGATTTGAACCTGCGACCTCTGCGTCCCGAACGCAGCGCGCTACCAAGCTGCGCCACACCCCGGAGGGTCGTGCTGTTCGTGCCGTTCGTACGAGACAACACAGTAGCCGAGGCGCCTACGGTTGACCCATGGAGCTGAAGGCGCGTCTGCGCAAGGACCTGACGGCCGCGATGAAACAGCGTGACGCGCTGACCCGCGACACCCTGCGGATGGCGTTGACCGCGGTCGGCGAGGCCGAGGTGGCGGGCGCGGAGGTCCGGGAGCTCGGCGACGACGAGGTGCTGACGATCATCACCCGGGAGGCCAAGAAGCGGCGCGAGGCCGCTGAGGCGTTCGACACCGGGGGCGCCACCGACCGGGCCGACCGCGAGCGCGCCGAGGGCGAGGTGCTGGCCCGCTACCTGCCGCAGCAGCTGAGCGACGAGGAGCTGACGGCCATGGTGGACGAGGTCGTCGCCGAGCAGGAGGCGAGCGGTCCGCGGGCGATGGGCGCCGTCATGAAGGCCGTCGGCCCGAAGGTCGCCGGGCGAGCCGAGGGTGGTCGGGTGGCGGCCGCCGTGCGTCAGGCGCTCGGCGCCTGAGTCGCTCGCCCGGCCCGCGTGCCTGAACCGGGCTCCTGAACCCGGTGACTAGCCCTTGCCGTTGGACGTGTACACGTAGACCGTCGCGCCGGCCTCGGTCTTGCTCCCGGCCTTGGGATAGGTGTAGGCGGCCTGTCCCTTGCGCACCGAGGAGTCGACGGTCTTACCCTTCTTCGCATCGAAGCCCGCCGCCTTCACCTGGGACAGCGCCTCGTCCACGGACTGCCCGGACACGTCGGGGATCCCCTGATTCTGGCCCCTGACGACCGAACGGTCAGCACCCGCGAAGCGCTCGACCGGGATGCCGTTGAGCGTGGCCTTCATGACGTCGGCCCAGATCTTGGTGGGCAGGTCCCCGCCGTACATCTGACGCCCGGTGTAGTTGCCGCCGACCCGGGTGTTCTGCATCGGGACCGAGGCGCCGATGTCGTTGAGCTTGCCGACCCAGACGGCGGTGGCCAGCCGGGGGGTGAAGCCGACGAACCAGGCGGCCTTGCTCTCGTTGGTCGTGCCGGTCTTGCCGGCGATCGGGCGCCCGATCTGGCCGTTCCGGCTCGCCGTGCCGCCGTTGTTGACGCCGGTGAGGATGTCGGTGACGGTGTCGGCGATCGCCGGGTCGACCACCTGCGTGCACGTGTTCTCAGGCACCGGGATGACGGTGCCGTCGGTCCGTGTGATCGACTGCACCGCGCGCGGCGGGCAGAACAGACCGTGGGCTGCGTAGGCGGCGTAAGCACCAGCCATCTGCAGAGGGCTGGTGTCGAACCCGCCGAGGACGGCCGCAGCATTCTCCTGGCTGATCGGGACGTCGGGCCCGCCGATCACCTTCTGCTTGACACCGAGCCGGTCGGCCAGCGCGAACGGGGCCTTGAGCCCGGTGCGCTCGGCCAGCTGGATGAAGAAGGTGTTGACCGAGAGCTTGGTGCCGCTGCGCAGGTCGAACGTGCCGTTCTCGGAGTCACCCGCGTTCCGCACGACGTACGGGACCTTCTTGCCGTCCTTGAAGTTGATGAACACGTTGGACTCGTACTTCGCCGGGCTGTCGATCTGCGTGTCGACCGGGATGCCCTGCTGCAGCGCGGCGGTGAGGGTGAAGATCTTGGCGGTCGAGCCCGGCTGGAAACCGCCCTTGCCACCCGTGGCGAGGTTGACCCTGGTCTGCCCGGTCGCCTTGTCGTCGCCGAAACCACGGTCCACCGCCATGGCCTTGATCTTCCCGGTCCCGGGCTCGACGATGTCGACCACGCTCGCGCCGCCGTCGCCGGCCCCGCGCGGCACCCGCCTGTCGACGGTGTCCTGCGCGATCTTCTGGATCGCCGGCACGAGCGAGGTCTGGATCACCAGACCGCGGTTGTAAAGCGCGGTCTGCCGGGCCTCCTTGGTGTCGCCCAGGTTGGCCCCGACCGGGGTGTCCTCCAGCTCGTAGCGGACGTAGTCGCAGAAGAAGGGGCCCACCACGGTCGGGGCGTCGCAGTTGCTGGGCACCTTGTCGGCAGCCACCTCGGGCAGCGGCTCGGCGGCGGCCGCGGTGCGCTCAGCCGCGGTCAGGTAGCCGACCTGCTGCATGCGCAGCAGCACGACGTTGCGGCGCGCCTTCACCGAGGCGCGGACGGCCGGGTCGTCGCTCATCGGGTTGAAGCGCGACGGGTTCTGCACCATGCCGGCCAGCTCGGCGCTCTCGGTCAGCGAGAGGTCCTTCACCGCCTTCTTGAAGTAGAAGTTCGCGGCCGTGCCGATCCCGTACACCCCGTTGCCGAAGTAAGCGATCTCGAAGTAGCGGTGCAGGATCTCGTCCTTGGACAGCTCCTGCTCCAGCTGCAGCGCGTAGCGGGCCTCCTGCTCCTTGCGCCCGATCGTCTCCTCACGGGCGGCGGCCTGGGCCGCGGGGTCTGCGTACGCCGCCTCGATGAGTGCGTTCTTGACGTACTGCTGGGTCAGCGTCGAGCCACCCTGCGAGACCCCGCCGGACGTCAGGTTGGTCAGTGCTGCGCGCAGCGTGCCCTTGATGTCGACGCCGTCGTGCTCGTAGAAGCGACTGTCCTCGACGGCGATCAGCGCCTTCTTCGTCACGTCCGGGATGTCAGCAAAAGCGGTGCTGACCCGGTTGACGCGGTAGAAGGTGGCGAGCACGGTGCCGTCGGCGCCGAGCACGGTGCTGCGGGTCGACAGCGCACCGGCGTCCAGCTCGGTAGGCAGCGCCAGGAACCGGTCAGCCTGGCCCTTGGCGAGCATCCCCACCCCGGCCACTCCGGGCACAGCGAGGGCCGCCACCAGTACGCCCATGCCTGCGCTCACCGCTACCGCCGCCACGAGCCGGGACGTCACGGAGCGCTCGGACAAAGGGATGACGGCCACGCCTTGATCCTACGTTCGGCGAAGGCACCGAGTTCCCCTGCACGTGGGCGTGACCTCGTCGCCGACCGGTCCCCAAACACTGATGGACCACTGATGGACCAGTGATGGACCACTGGCGGACCGCTGACAGGCCGCCGCAGGGACTAACCGGGATACCTCCGATCGGAGGTGTTGCACTCTCGCAGACGTCTCTATCGTGACTCTGCGTACGCACTGACCCGTGACAAGCCAGCAGGCCGAGCACTCATACCTCCGAGGACCAACGATGGCGCCCAGCACGAACGACAAGAACCCGGACCTCTCGCTGGGCGGGTTGCAGGACTGGACGGCCTTCTCGGCGTGCAGCACGCAGGACCCGGACGAGCTGTTCGTCACGGGCGCGGCTCAGAACCGCGCCAAGCTGGTCTGCCAGCGCTGCCCGGTGCGCACGGAATGCCTGATCGATGCGCTCGACAACCAGATCGAGTTCGGGGTCTGGGGCGGGATGACAGAGCGTGAGCGCCGTGCGCTGCTCAAGCGCCGGCCCGAGGTGACCTCCTGGCGGGAGCTGCTCACCTCCGCCCGCGCGAGCCACGACTCCGCGCAGCTCGCTGGCTAGACGCCCTTCGTACGGACCGGGCGCGGCTGACCGCCCGCGTCCTGACCGGGCCTGGCTGACGCCCCGAGGTTGGCCAGCTCCGCCCCGACCGCCCGGAGCCCGTCCAGGTCGTGCACGTCACCCGGCTGGGCGGCGACCTGGACCACCGGGACCCCGGGGTGCGCGCGCTCGAAACGCTCCTGGAGGTTGGCCTCCCGGGCGGCCAACGCCTCCCGGTCGCCGTGCAGCCGCAGGACGGCGGCAGCAAGCGGGTGTTCGCCCGAAGCCTCCAGGCCCTGCGCCGCGGCGACCGAGCGCTCCGGGCTGAGCCCGACGACGGCCGAGCGGTGGACCCGGTTCACGACCAGCCCGGCCAGGGGCATCTTCTCGGCGGCGAGCCGCTCGACGAAGTAGGCCGCCTCGCGCAGCGCGTCCCGCTCCGGGGTCGCCACCACCACGAACGAGGTGCCGGGCTCCTTGAGCAGGTCGTACGTGCTCTGCGCCCGCTCGCGAAAGCCACCGAACATGGTCTCCAGGGCTGCCACGAACTGCGACAGGTCCTTGAGCACGTCGGCGCCGATGATGCGGGTGAGCACGTTGGTGAACACGCTCAGCGAGGCGGTGACGACCCGGAGGTAGGCCCGACCACCGGCCTTGGCGGGGGCGAGCAGGATCTTGACCATCCGCCCGTCGAGGAACGCGGTCAAGTTCTGCGGGGCGTCCAAGAAGTCGAGCGCCGAGCGGGTCGGCGGGGTGTCGACGACGATCAGGTCGTAGTCCTGGGTGCCGCGCAGCTGGCTGAGCTTCTCCATCGCCATGTATTCCTGGGTGCCGGCGAAGCTGCTGGAGAGCGCTTGGTAGAACGGGTTCGCCAGGATGGCGTCGGCCTTGCCGGGCTCGGCGTGGTTGGTGACGAGCTCGTCGAACGTGCTCTTCATGTCCAGCATCATCGCGTCGAGCGTGCCGTCGCCTCGGACGCCCTTGACCGGCCGCGGGGTGTTGTCCAGCTCGGTGAGCCCCATCGACTGCGCAAGCCGCCGGGCGGGGTCGATGGTGAGCACGACGACCCGGCGCCCGTTCTCGGCGGCGCGCAGCGCGAGCGCGGCAGCGGTGGTGGTCTTGCCGACCCCGCCCGACCCGGTGCAGACGATGATCTTCGCGGTCGCCAGGGTCTGGTCGATGTCCAGGGCGGTCATGCCATCCCCTGCTCGCGCAAGGACTCGGCGAGCCGGTAGAGCCCGCCGAGGTCGACGGCGTCGGGGAGCAGCGGCAGCTCGTAGGAGGGTAGGTCGGTCGCGGCCAGCGCGTCCCGGCCGCGCTCCTCCAGCGCTACCCGCTCGGCGTGGTCGTAGGCCTCTGCGGCCAGTGACGACACCATGGCGTCGTTGACCGCGATCCCGGCGCCGGCCAGGCCGGCACGCAGCTCCCCGCCGTCCAGCGCACGGTTCTGCGCAGACACCAGGTCGGCGGGGGACAGTCGCGGGGTGCGCACGCCGTTGACGACGATGCCACCGACCGGCAGGTCGATCGCCCGCAGCTCGGCGACCGCGTCCAGGGTCTCCTGCACCGGCATCTCCTCCAGCAGCGTGACCAGGTGGACCGCGGTGAGCGGGGAGCGGAACAGCGCCATCACGCTGTCGGCCTGCCCCTTGATCGGGTCGACCTTTGCGAGCCCGCTGACCTCGTGGCTGATGTTGAGGAAGCGCGCGATGCGTCCGGTCGGCGGGGCGTCCATCACCACGGCGTCGTAGGTCGGCGTCCCGGCCTTGTTGCGTACGGTGGCCTCTTTGATCTTGCCGGTCAGCAGCACGTCACGCATGCCGGGCGCCACGGTGGTCGCGAAGTCGATCGCACCCATCCGGCGCAGCGACCGGGCGGGGATGCCGGTGGGCGACAGCTTGTAGAACATGTGCAGATAGTCCAGCAGCGCCTGCTCAGGGTCGACGGCCAGCGCCACGACCTCGCCGTGGCCCGGGGCGACGGCGACGGAGCGCTCCTCGTAGGGCAACGGCGGGGTGTCGAACATCTGCGCGATGCCCTGACGCCCCTCGACCTCGGTCAGCAGCACCCGCTTGCCGTCGGTCGCGAGCGCGATCGCCAGCGCGGCCGCGACCGTCGTCTTGCCGGTGCCGCCCTTTCCGCTGACCACGTGCAGCCGTACACCAGGGAAGTCCGCCACCGGGCCAGCCTAGGGTCCCGGGGCTTGCCGGGCCGTGCCAACGGTCTCCCAGTGGTGCGCCTCACCACGAGGGGAGCCTGGTCGTTACGCTCCGGGCATGACCACCTGGGAATACCTGACCGCGCCGCTGCTGATCCACAACACCAAGATGATCCTGGACAACTTCGGGTCCGACGGGTGGGAGCTGGTGCAGGTGCTGCCCGGACCGGGCGGTGGCGACCAGCTCGTGGCCTACTTCAAGCGCCCGAAGGGTGCTTGATCATGAGCGCAGCAAGCGCCCCAAGGCGTACGACGTGAACGTACGAGGGAAGCTGGCCGAGCTGGGGCTGACGCTGCCGGAGGTGGTGGCGCCGCTGGCGTCCTACGTGCCGGCGGTGCGCACCGGCAACCTGGTGATGACCAGCGGTCAGCTGCCGATCGTCGATGGCGCGCTGCTCGAGGTCGGCAAGGTCGGCGCCGCGGTCAGCGCTGAGCGCGCCCGCGAGCTTGCGGAGGTCTGCGCGGTCAACGCGCTGGCGGCGATCGAGGCGCTGGTGGGTCTGGACCAGGTGGTCCGGGTCGTCAAGGTGGTCGGCTTCGTCGCGAGCGACCCGTCCTTCAGCGGTCAGCCCGGCGTGATCAACGGCGCGAGCGAGCTGCTCGGCAAGGTCTTCGGCGACGCCGGCGTCCATGCCCGGTCGGCGGTCGGGGTCGCGGTCCTGCCGCTGGACGCCCCGGTCGAGGTAGAAGTGACGGTGGAGATCGAGGGCGGGCGATGAACCCGGACTTCCAGGGGGGCGACAGCTCGGCGGTCGTACGGCAGATCAAGGGCCTGCGCGACGGCTCGCTGGTCGAGGCGCCCACCCGGGACGCGGCCACCGTCGTGCTCCTGCGCGACAGCGCGGACGGTCCGGAGGCCTACCTGCTGCGGCGGGTGCGGGCGATGGCCTTCGCCGGCGGGGCGCACGTGTTCCCCGGCGGGTCGGTGGACCCCGAGGACAAGCACGTCCCGGCCGAGATGGGCTGGTCCGGTCCCGCTCCCGACTGGTGGGCCGAGCGGCTGCGCTGCGACGTCCCGACCGCGCGGGCGCTGGTCTGCGCGGCCGTGCGCGAGACGTTCGAGGAGTCCGGCGTGCTGCTCGCCGGACCCTCCGAGCACGAGGTGCTGGCCGACGTGAGCAGCGACGACTGGGAGGCCGAGCGGGTCGCCCTGGAGGCCCGTGAGCAGTCGCTGTCGGACCTGCTCGCCCGGCGGTCGCTGGTGCTGCGGGCCGACCTGCTCCGCCCGTACGCCCACTGGGTCACGCCCGTGATGGAGCCCAAGCGGTTCGACACCCGGTTCTTCCTCGCCGCGCTGCCGACCGGTCAGGTCTGCCGCGACGCGGGGACCGAGGCCGACCAGCGGGTGTGGGCGCGTCCGGTCGACGCGCTCGCGTCCGACTGGTTCCTCATGCCGCCGACCCGGGTCAGCCTCGACGACCTGCTGGAGGACCGCGACGTCGCGGCCGCGCTCGACGCCGAGCGGGAGATCCGGTCGGTCAGCCCGGTCTACGACCTCGACGAGGACGACAACGTCGTCCTGCTGCCGGACGGGGCCACACCCTCCTGGCGCCGCACATGAGGCAGGTGACCGAGCGGGCGTCGGTGCAGCTGGCCCCCAACCCCGGACCGATGACCCTGGAGGGGACCAACACCTGGGTGCTGCGCGAGCCCGGGAGCACCGGGTGCGTCGTGGTCGACCCGGGCCCGCTGGACGAGGGGCACCTCCGCGAGGTCGCCGAGGGCGTCGAGCTGATCGTGCTCACGCACGGGCACGACGACCACAGCGAGGGCGCGGCGCGGCTCGCCGAGCTGACGGGGGCGCCGGTGGTCTCGCTCGACCCGGTGTGGCTGACGCCGGGCGCTGAGCCGCTGCGTGACGGTCAGGTGCTGGACGTGGCGGGGCTGCGGCTGTCGGTGCTGACCACGCCCGGGCACACCGCCGACTCGATCAGCCTGCACCTGGTCGACGACGACGCGGTGCTGACCGGCGACACCATCCTGGGTCGCGGAACGACGGTCGTCGCGCACCCGGACGGGGTGCTCGGCGACTACCTGGCGAGCCTGGTGCGGGTCGCCGAGCTCGGGGATGCCGCCGTGCTGCCCGGTCACGGTCCCGAGCTGGCCTCGGCCGGCCGGGTCGCCGCGGACTATCTCGCGCACCGGCAGGCCCGGCTCGACCAGGTCCGGGGCGCGGTCGCCGGCGGCGCCAGCACGCCCCAGGAGGTGCTCGAGGTGGTGTACGCCGACGTCGACCGGGTGCTGTGGCCCGCGGCAGAGCTGAGCGTGCGCGCCCAGCTGCTCTACCTCGCGGGCTGAGACCGACCGTGACCCAGCTGCCGCAGGGCACACCGGCCGAGGACCGCCGCGCGATCACCTGCTCGCGGTGCGCCAGCCCGGTCCCGCACGGCGCGCGGTTCTGCGCCTACTGCGGCACGCCGCTGGTGGCCGGCGACCGCACGGCCGAGCGACGGGTCGTGACGGTCCTGTTCGGCGACCTGTCGGACTTCACCAGCTGGTCCGAGCAGCTGGACCCGGAGCGGGTCGGGGTCGTCACCGACCGACTGCTGACCAGCCTGGCCGGCGTGGTCGGCGGCTACGGCGGCTACGTCGACAAGCTCACCGGCGACGGGATCATGGCCGTGTTCGGCGCCCCGGTCGCGCACGAGGACGACCCGGAGCGGGCCGTCCGGGCCGCCCGGCGGATGCAGCAGGTGGTGAGCGCCCTGGTGCTGGCCGAGACCGGCGGCGGACGCCAGCTGGGGCTGCGGGTCGGCCTCAACACCGGTGAGGTGCTTGCCGGGGTGCAGGCCCACCTCAGCTACACCGTCATCGGCGACACGGTCAACACCGCCGCCCGGCTGTCCGACGTCGCCGGCGTCGGCGAGGTGCTCGCCGGCCGGGACACCGCGCTCGCCACGCTGTCCGCCGCCAGCTGGCAGGCGATGGCCCCGCAGCACCTGAAGGGCAAGCGCGACCCGGTCCGGGCGTACGAGCTGATCGGGCTGCGGCCGCCCGGCGCGACCCGTCTCGGGCTCGGCGACGAGGCGCCGTTCCTCGGCCGGGACGCCGAGCTGGGCACCGCCCTCACGGCGGTGCTCGCGAGCAGCGACGAGCGCACGCCCCGGTTCATGCTGGTCATCGGGGAGGCGGGGATCGGCAAGACCCGGCTGGCGCAGGAGGTCGGCCGGTTCGCCGCCGAGCTGCCCGGCACCCGGGTGCTGTGGGGACGGTGCCGACCGTACGGCGAGGCCCGTGACCTGGCTGCGGTCGCCGACATGGTGCGGGTCGCCTGCGGCATCACCGAGACCGACGACGTCCGAGCCTCCCGCGCGCTCGTCCGCCGGACCGTCGACCTGGTGGTGAGGCCGGCGGGGGTGGGACGGCCTGCCCCGGCGGGGCTTGCGGACGGTCTGGACGCGCTGCTCGGGCTCGACCACCCTGCGGACGCGGGCACCTCGCCGCGCGGCGCCACCCCGGGGACCCCGACCGGTGGCGACCGGGTCCGGTCGGCGGTCGCGTCGCTGTTCACCGGGCTCGCTGATCAGGGGCCGCTGGTGCTGGTGCTGGACGACCTGCACTGGGCGACGCCCGAGCTGGTGGCGGGGGTGCGGGACGTCGCGTCCCAGACTGACGGCCCGGTGCTGCTGCTGGGCCTGGGGCGGCCGGAGGCGCTCGTCTCGGTCTTGCCGCAGGACTGGGCGGGCGGCCTGCCCGGCGAGGTCGTCACCCTCGGCCCGCTCACCGAGCGGGCCGGCGAGAAGCTGCTCCGCGCCTTTCTCGAGGCCCCGGAGGGTGGGCTCGACCAGCGCTTGACCGCTGCGCTGCTGGCGCGGGCGCAGGGCAACCCGTTTTTCCTGTCCGAGCTGCTGCACCTGCTGGTCGACCGGGGTCTGCTCGGCCGTGACGGTCAGCGCTGGCGACTGGCCGACGGGCTCGCGGACGGCTTGGCGGACGCGTTGCTCCCGGCCGGCGTCCAGGCGGTGCTCGCCGCGCGCATCGACGAGCTGGACGGCCCCGTGAAGGGAGTGCTCCGGGACGCGAGCGTGCTCGGCGGCGTCGTGGACCTGCCGGGCCTGTCGGCGGTCGGCCGGGCCTCGGGGCACGGCGACCCGGAGGTGGTGGCGTCCGCGGTCGCGGTCCTGGTCGACCGGCGGCTGCTCGAACCGGTCGACGACGACGGCGGTGCGTCCGTCGGGACCGATGATCCCGCGCTGCCGGTCCGGTTCCGGGCGCAGACCCTGGTCCGAGACGTCGCGTATGCCGGGCTCGCCAAGGCGGAGCGGGCCCGGCGGCACGCGGCCGCCGCGGCCCACCGGGGCGCTTCGCGCAGCGGGGCGGCCGACGACCGGGTCGTCGCGCACGGCGAGCGCGCGGTGCGCCTGGCGGCCGAGATGGGCCTGGACCCCACCGACCCTGCCTGGTCGGCCAGGCCGCTGGTCGACGAGGCGCTGGAACGACTCGGCACGGCCGCGCTGGCCCGCGGCGACCACGCCGTCGCCGCCGACTACCTGGGGCGTGCGGTGGCGCTCGGCTCCGGGGCCTTCGGACCGGCCCGGCGGACGGACGGGGTGCGGGTGGCGTACGCGGCAGCCCTCAGCTCACTGCACCGCCTGACCGAGGCACGCGAGGAGCTGGCGCAGGTGCTGGCCGCTGGGCCCGAGGGCAGCCATCACGCCGCCGCGCTCGTGACCTCCGGCGAGGTCCGGCGGCGTGGCGGGGACCTGACCGGGGCGCGAGAGGCGCTCGAGGCCGGGCTGGCCGCCGCCGAGGTGTCCGGGCAGGACCGGGTCATCGGCGAGGCGCTGCGGCAGCTGGGGCTGCTCGACTACTTCGGGTGGCGGCTGCGCGACGCGGAGCAGCGGTTCTGGCAGGCGCACGCCCTGGCGGTCCGGCACGGCGACCGGCGGGGGGCCGGCTGGGCGCTGCAGCACCTGGCGTGGAGCGCCACCTCTCGGGGCGACTACGACGTCGCCGATGCGGTGCTGGTGGAGGCCAAGCGGCTGTTCGCCGGGCACGAGGACACCGCCGGCCTGGCGTGGGTGGCCGGCACCGAGGGGTTCGTACGCCTGCTGCAGGGGCGGCTCGCCGAGGCTCGCACGCTGGCCCGGTCGCTGCTGCCGCTCGGGGAGGCGACCGGGCACCGATGGGGGGTGGCGGCGCTGCTGGTGATCGACGCGATCGCGGCGGCCGAGCTGGGTGAGACCGACGCGGCGCGGACCAGCGCCGAGCGTGCGCTGGCGGACTTCACGGCGGTGGGCGACGTCTGGGGCCAGGCCGTCACCCTGTGCGCGCTGTCGTTCGCGAACCGTTCCGACGGGCAGACCGCTGAGGCGGCCGCGCAGGCGGAGCAGGCGCACGCGCTGGCCCGGGCCGACCAGCCGGGGATCGCCGGGCTCGCCCTGGTCGCGGCCGGCTACGCCCGGCTGGACGCCGGCGACCTGGACGCGGCCGAGCAGATCGGCGTGCGGGTCAGCGGCGAGCTGGCAGCCCTGTCGGTGGAGTCCCGTGCGCTGCTGGGCGCCGAGGTGCTCACCGCGCTGGTGCTGCGACGTCGGGGACGGCTGCCCGAGGCGCTCGCGCGGCTCGAGGACGCGCTGGCCGGCGGCGACGCCCCGGCCCTGCTGTTCCCCCGTCGCCAGGCGCTCGCGCACCTGGCCGGCACCCTGCTCGAGCTAGGACGCTCGGCTGACGCCCTGGCCGCAGCCCGGCGGGCGGTCGCCACCCCGGCGGAGGACGTGCGCTCCCAGGTCCTCTCGCTCCGGGCGCTCGGTGCGGCGCTGCTGGCCTGCGGGGAACCGGAGCAGGGTCGGGAGGCGGTGCTCGAGGCGCTCGCGCTGGCGCGTCGGTCCGGACCGCGGGGGGAGATCCCCGCTACCGAGGCGCTGCTCGCGCGGTCGGCGCCCGGTGCGACCGGGTGACGGGTGACGGGGTGACGGGGTGACGGGGTGACGGGCAGGCTGGCGTAGGCCGAAACGCTCGCCGACCGAGGACGGGTCGTCGCCTGGGCTGATGCCCGCTTGCCTCTCGTACGTTGGTGATCTTCGGGCCAAAACCGGGCTCAAGATCACCAGGGGCCGTGTTCCAGCCGGACGTCCGGTGATCTTGGCGCCACTACCCGGCTCAAGATCACCAGAGGGGGAGTCCTGCCCGGGGCCTTGGTGATCTTGACGCCGAAACCGGGCTCAAGATCACCAGGGTATGAAGCGCGACGAGATGCGGCGGCGGGTGTGGGGGCGTGCTCAGCGGGCGCGGCGGGCCAGTCGCTCGGCGTCCAGGATCGTGACGGCGCGGGAGTCGACCCGCA
The DNA here is from genome assembly GCA_038236005.1 of Mycobacteriales bacterium. GTDB lineage: Bacteria > Actinomycetota > Actinomycetes > Mycobacteriales > SCTD01 > CANKBT01. Next base: position 34,855 of record JBBSTI010000012.1, read on the forward strand.
TCCAGCCGCGGGCGGCGAAGTCGGCGAGCGCCTTGTTGACCGTCTCGCGGGAGGCCCCCACCAGCTGGGCCAGCTCTTCCTGGGTGAGGTCGTGGTGCACCCGCACCCCGTCGGCCTCACGGGTGCCGAACCGCTCGGCGAGGCCGAGCAGGGCTTTGGCGACCCGGCCGGGCACGTCGGTGAAGATCAGGTCGGCGAGCGAGTCGTTCGTGCGTCGCAGCCGGCGGGCGAGCACGCGCAGCAGCTGCTCGGCGATCTCGGGCCGGTCGGTCAGCCACGGCTTGAGCGCGGTGTGGCCGATCGAGGCGAGCCGGGCGTCGGTGAGCACGGTCGCGGTCGCGGTGCGCGGGCCCGGGTCGAACATCGAGAGCTCGCCGAACATGTCCGACGGGCCCATGACGCTGAGCATGTTCTCGCGACCGTCGAGCGCCCGGCGGCCGATCTTGACCTTCCCGGACAGGATGATGAACAGGGTGTCGCCCTGCTCGCCCTCGACGAAGACCGTCTCACCCTTCGCATACTCGGAGGTGCCGATGGCACCGGCGAGCGCTTCGGCGGCCTCGGGGGCGACGCCTTGGAAGAGTCCGGCGCTGGCGAGGACCTCGTCCACGGGCTGTCTCCTGGGGGTCGAAGGATGGGGTGAGCCGCAAGTGTTCCACGACACACGACGAACGCATGCCAGGGACCCGGTTCAGGCGGGGTCGGGGCGTCGCGTGAGCCGCCGTGCCCGTCGTCGTCGTCGACGCCAGTAGCGGTCGAGCGCCGGTCCCAGTCCCTGGCTGACGTAGGCCTCGATCTCGTCGGGCCTCGCGGTCGCGAGGAAGGTCTCCAGGTCGGCCGTGGGGTCGGCGGTCAGGCCCTGCTCGACCCGCTGCATGACCAGGGCGAGCCCGAGCAGCAGCAGCGGGAAGGCCAGCCCGAGCAGCAGCACCATGTCGACCGGTCTGCCCGGCACGACGGCTTCCTAGACGAGCGGGAGGGCAGACAGGCAGAGCGAGGGGTTCTCGCGATACCGCGCGATGAGCTGCCCGGTCGCGTCGGCCAGACGTAGGTGCAGCGCAGTGCGGTAGCGCGACAGCTCGGTCTCGGCCTCGGCCAGGTCGGCCTCGAAGGCAGCCATCCCGGCCGGGTCGTTCTCCGACACTTGTCGGTCCCACAGCCCGGAGAGGCTCGGCAGCGGCGGGATGTCGTCGGCCGGGAGCGCGCTGAGCAGGGCGGACCGGCCGCTGGTGACCCGTCGGTCGGCGAGCACCGGGGCGAGCCGGCGGGCGTCCAGCGCGCCGGAGGTGCCGGTGCGCCCGGCCCGGACAGTGTCCAGGCGCGCCTGCAGGATGCGTCGCCAGTAGGACACCTTGGTCTCCTCGTCCTGCAGCGCGCTGCGGTAGTCGCGCAGCTCGACCAGGGACAGGTGGGCGAAGTCGGGGTGCTGCTCGGGGAGCACCCGCGGTGCGGGGGGCGTACGGCGGGGTCGGGTGCCCGTCATGGCGGTCATGCATCCTCCTGCGACTGTCACGCTGTGTGACTGACAGTCTCCTGATCGTCACCTCGGGTGATCCCTTGAGCGCTGTCACCCCATCGGGCCAGCCCAGGCCGACCTGATCGTGCCCGTCGTAACCTGATCGGGTGGACCAGCCCGGTGAACAGACGCAGACGTCGCTGGTCCGACGGGCCCGCAAGATGTTCCGTGAGCTGGGCCAGCTGTATCCCGACGCGCACTGCGAGCTGGACTTCCGCACCCCGCTCGAGCTGGTCGTCGCGACCGTGCTGTCGGCGCAGTGCACCGACAAGCGGGTCAACCTCGTGACGCCTGCGCTGTTCGCGCGCTATCCCGACGCGGCGGCGTACGCGGGGGCGGACCGCACCGAGCTGGAGGAGATGGTCCGCAGCACCGGCTTCTACCGCAACAAGGCCACCTCGCTGGTCGGCCTCGGCGCGGCGCTGGTCGAGCGGCACGGCGGCGAGGTGCCAGCCCGTCTCGGGCAGCTGGTCGAGCTGCCCGGGGTCGGGCGCAAGACCGCCAACGTGGTGCTGGGCGACGCGTTCGGGATCCCCGGCATCACCGTCGACACCCACCTGGGCCGGCTCGCCCGCCGGTTCGGCTGGACGCAGGAGACCGACCCGGTCGCGGTCGAGCGTGCGCTCGCCACCCTGTTCCCGCGCAAGGACTGGACCGTGCTCAGCCACCGGGTGATCTTCCACGGTCGTCGGGTCTGCCACGCTCGCAAGCCCGCCTGCGGGGCGTGCGGGCTCGCTCGGCTCTGCCCGTCGTACGGCGAGGGCCCGGTCGACCATGCCGAGGCCAGCAGGCTCGTGCGGACCGAGAGCCGGTGAGGACCCCTCAGATCGTCGGGTGCGGCTCCGTGTCCTATGTGAAGAAGGGCCCGTTCATGGACCTCGCCGAGCTGGAGCAGCTGACCCGCGAGAAGCTCGGCGTCGACCAGTGACACCCCGACCTGTGACACCCCGACCTGTGACCCCCCAACCTGGGACCTCCCCACAGGTCACCCCGCGACCGGTGACGCCCCCCTTCCTAGACCAGCTGGTGGCGGCTCTGCCTCTGGTGCGTGGCGAGCAGCTGACCCGGTTCCTGCCGCCCCCGACCGGCGGCAGACAGGCGGCGGTCCTGGCGCTGTTCGGCGAGGGCGAGCCCGGGGGAGAAGGCCCGGACCTGCTGCTGATCGAGCGCGCCGCGACGATGCGCAGTCATGCCGGGCAGCCGGCTTTCCCCGGTGGCGCCGAGGACGAGGGCGACGGCGGCCCGGTCGGTGCGGCGCTGCGTGAGTCGCAGGAGGAGGTCGGGCTCGAGCCGTCGACCGTCACCGTGCTCGGCACCTGGCCGCAGCTGTTCCTGCCGCCGTCCGGCTTCGTCGTCACGCCGGTGCTGGGGTTCTGGCACGACCCGCACCCGGTGCGGGTGGTCGACACCGCGGAGGTCGCGGCCGTCGTGCGGGTGCCGGTCGCCCAGCTCGCCGACCCTGAGCGGCGGGTCACGATCACCCACCCGTCGGGCTGGAAGGGGCCGGGGTTCGACACCGACGAGCTGCTGGTCTGGGGCTTCACCGCGGGCATCGTCGACGCGCTGCTGCGGTTCGGCGGCTGGGAGCGGCCGTGGGACCGTGGCCGTGAGCAGCAGCTCGACGAGGCGACCGTGAAACTGGCCCTGCGCAGCGCCCCGAACCTGGCCGGCAGCACCCCAGCCGGCACCGTGCCGGTCCCCGAGCGCTAGGCCCGGACCGTGAACGGTGACGTCCTGGACATCGTGCTGCTGGTCCTGGTCGCCCTGTTCGCCCTGTCGGGCTATCGACAGGGGTTCCTGGTCGGCGCGCTGTCTTTCGTCGGCTTCGTGGGCGGCGGCTTCCTCGGCGCCCGGCTCGCGCCACGGGTGCTGGAGAGCACGACCAACCGCACGCTGCTGGCGCTGGGCCTGGTCTTCGCGCTCGCCCTGGCCGGTCAGCTGCTCGGGGGGATCCTCGGCGCCGCGATCCGGTCGGTGGTGCGGCAGCCGGGCGCGCGCTGGCTGGACTCGGTGGGCGGCGCGCTGGTGTCGGCGGTCAGCCTGCTGCTGGTCGCCTGGCTGATCTCCTCCGCAGTCGCCAGCTCCTCCTACCCGACGCTCGCCTCGCAGGTCCGCCGTTCGGTGGTGATCGCCGCGGTCGACGCGCTGGTCCCCGAACCGGCCCGGCGCCAGGTCGAGGGCTTCCAGCAGCTGCTGGACGACCGCGGTTTCCCGGACGTCTTCGGCCGGCTCGACCCCACCGACGCCCGCAGCGCCGACCCACCGGACGCCGCGCTCGCCGCGAGCCCGGTCGTGGCCTCGGTACGGGATCGGGTCCTGAAGATCACCGGGGTCGCGCCCGAGTGTCGTCGTGGGCTGGAAGGGACCGGTTTCCGGTACGCGCCCGAACGCCTGATGACCAACGCGCACGTGCTCGCCGGCGTCACCGAGCCGCAGGTGGCGCTGCCCGACGGCAGTCGGCTCCCGGCGACGGTGGTGCTCTTCGACCCGGACGTGGACGTGGCCGTCCTGGCGGTGCCCGGCCTGCCGGGTGCTCCGCTGCCGTTCGCGCCGGCGGCCCCCGACGGGGCGGACGCGATCGTCGTCGGCTACCCGCAGGACGGGCCGTTCCGGGCGGACGCCGCCCGCGTCCGCGAGATCCGGCAGGCCCGGGGCCCGAACATCTACGGCGCGGGTCGGGTGGAGCGTGAGGTGTACGCGCTGCGTGGCCGGGTGCGTCCCGGCAACTCCGGCGGCCCGTTGCTCGACCGGTCCGGCGCGGTCCTCGGGGTCGTGTTCGCCGCGGCCG
>JBBSTI010000013.1:0-38981 GCA_038236005.1 Mycobacteriales bacterium
CCTTCGACGATGTCGCCGTCGTTGAAGTACTTGATCGTCTCGTCGATGGCGGCGAGAAAGTCCTCCATGTCCCCGATGTCGTTGACAGCGACCTGGGGGGTGGTGGAGGGAGTGTCGAGGGTGGACGTCAAGAGAGGTGCTCCGGAGGATGGGATAGGCAAGCAGGACACGGGTGTGCCGTGCCGTCAGACTAGCCGGGTGAGCACCCCGCCGTCATCCCGGCCCACCGATCCCGACATCGGTCCGCAGGTCTCGGCCCGCGCGAACCGGTCCTGGTGGGACGCCGAAGCGGCCGCCTACTACGTCGAGCACGGCGCGTTCCTCGGCGACGCCGACCTGCGCTGGTGCCCGGAGGGTGTCACCGAAGACCAGGCGCAGCTGCTCGGCGACGTGGGCGACAGGGACATCCTCGAGCTGGGGTGCGGCGCGGGACAGGGCGCTCGGTTCCTGCGTACGCGAGGCGCGCGTGCTGTCGGCTGCGACGTTTCCGGCGGGCAGCTCGCGCAGTCCCGGCTGCTGGACGCCCGCACCGGGGTCACGGTGCCGGTGGTGCAGGCCGACGTGCAGCGTCTGCCCTTCGCCGACGGAGCCTTCGACCTGGTCGTGTCGGCCTTCGGCGCGGTGCCGTTCGTGGCCGACAGCGCCGGCGTCATGCGCGAGGTGGCCCGGGTGCTGCGCCCCGGGGGCCGGTTCGTCTTCAGCGCCACGCACCCGACCCGCTGGGCGTTCCCGGACGACCCCGGACCGGCCGGGCTGACGGTCCGGCAGAGCTACTTCGACCGCACCCCTTACGTCGAGCGGTCCGGCGGCGTCACGACCTATGTCGAGCACCACCGGACGCTCGGTGACCGGGTGCGGGAGCTGGTCGGCGCCGGGCTGGCCCTCACCGACCTGATCGAGCCGGAATGGCCTGCCGGGCACACCGAGGAGTGGGGCCAGTGGTCACCGTTGCGCGGGGCCCTGATGCCAGGCACCGCGATCTACGTGTGCGATCGCCCGGGCGCGAGCTGAGCCGGTCCGGCCGCCGGCTCAGGACAGACGGCGGGAGGTCGGGTCCGGGTCGTCGTCGTCCAGGCCGAGCGCGGTGGTGACGCCGGGCTTCTCCAGGTCGACCCGGCCTGCCGGAGGCTGCCCGCTGCTGTCGACCCCTGCCGCGGCGCGATCCCCGGTGTAGCCGTCGTGCTCGACGGCGTCCCGGTCATAGCCGTCGCCCACGACGGCGTCCCGGTCATAGCCGTCGCCCACGACGGCGTCCCGGTCATAGCCGTCGCGGTCATAGCCGTCTACCGCTTCACCATCACCGGTACGACCTCGGGAAAGCTGCGCCGCGGCCCCGGCGAACAGCAGCACGAGACCCAGGATGCCGAGCACCAGCGGGAGCGTGAAGGAGATGAGCCGCGCTTTGCTCTTGCTGTCTTTAGCGTCGGCGACCCGCTCGGCGATGGTGTCCGGGGTGGGGGTCAGCGGCGTGGTGAAGGCGAGCGCCAGCGTCGTGGAGCCGTCGGCGTTGACGATCGAGCTGCTCGGCTGGGTCACGATCGAGACGATCGATCCCGTGACCGGCTCCACCAGCACGACGCGTCCCTTGTTGGAGTAGGCGGTCTTGGTGCCTTCCAGGACGCCGAACTGCTGGTCGATCACCATGTTGGCGATCGCCCCCTCGAAGCGGTAGACCTCGAGCCCGTCCACCGTCTCGGTGCCGGTGTAAGTGATCGGGAAGGCCTGGCCGGAGGTCTGGTCGAAGAAGTCGTAGGACGCCGGCTTGCCGCCGATCTGCTTCTCGGTGCCGAACGGCAGCTTCACGGTGTAGCCGGTCGTCCCGTAGGTGTCCTCGGGCACGTCGGGCCGGCCCTGACCGGTCTTGCGGTCGAAGGCGACCACGAAGTCGTCGAGCCTGCTGCCGACGAACTCTCCGTCGACGAACGGGCTGTCGGCCGTGCTGCCGTCCTTCAGGAGCACCTTGCCGTCGGGGGTGATCGGGTAGAGGCGAAGCTGCTCGGAGAAGACGGCGGTGTCGCTGTTTCCGTCGGTGGCGTTGCGCAGGATGCGGTCGAGCCGCAGGGTCTGCTCGCTGTAGGTCCGGGTCGCTCCGTCCAGCACCTTGGCCGTGCCGAGGGACGTGGTGCTGACCGCGTTGCTCGTCGGGGCCTTGAGCAGTCGGGGCTTGGCGACGGTCAGGACGAGCAGGGCCAGGATGAGGCAGAAGACGCCTGCGCCCACGAGCAGGGCAGAACCGAGACGGCGGGGCATGCGGGGTCTCCTCGTACGGCGATGGCGGGGTTACTCACAGGTATACAGATTTTGAACGCAAGAGTCACGTACCTAGACCACGGCATGCCATGGCTAGAAAGGACCATCTTGACCCACCTTCTTCCGCCGTCACGGACCGGGAGCGCGTCCCGGCAGCTGTCGGCCGTGGACGAGCCCGGTGGGCTGGAGAGCAGCGCCGGGGGGGTGCACCGGTTCGCCGCGCTCGACGGCATCAGAGGGCTGGCGGCCATGGCTGTCGTCATGACCCACGTGGGTTTTCAGACCGGCCAGGGGCTGACGGGTTCCTCGCGCGGGCTGCTCTCCCGGCTGGACGTCGGCGTCGCTCTGTTCTTCGTGCTGTCCGGCTTCCTGCTGCACCGACCACAGGTGCTGGCCCGGATGACCCATCGACCCAGGGCCCGGGTGGGCCACTACTTGTGGAGACGTGCCCTGCGTGTCCTGCCTGCCTTCTGGGTGGTCACGGTCCTCGCCCTCGTGGTGCTGCCCGACAACCGAGACCTCCCCGTGACCGAATGGCTGTGGCAGCTCGGGTTCGCCTCGATCTACGCCGCCGAGCACCAGCAGCCCGGGCTGACCCAGATGTGGTCGGTGTCCACCGAGGTGTCGTTCTACCTGGTGCTCCCGCTGCTCGGCCGGCTCAGCCTGGGCCGTGCCGGGCGCGGGCCGAAGGACGACGACGTCCGCTCGGTGTTGCGGACCCAGCTGTGGTGGTGCGCCGGGCTCACCGTGGTCGCGCTGGCCTGGCAGCAGCTCGTGGCGTCCGGCGGGCTTGCCTCCTACGCCGGCTACTGGCTGCCCGCCCACCTGGACTGGTTCGCGGTCGGCATGGCGCTCGCGGCCTTCTCGGCGGCCCGGTCGCTCGACCCGACGGTCGGTCCAGCGCGGCTGGACGAGCTGGCGCGGGAGTCCGGCACGTGGGCGCTGGCAGCGCTCGCTCTGTTCCTGCTGGTGAGCACGCCGCTCGGCGGACGCTACGGGCTGGTGGGCCTGTCGCCGGCGCAGACGGCCTTCCGCTCCATCACGTACAGCCTCGTCGCGCTGCTGCTCGTCGCGCCGGCCGTCCTCGGCCGGCCGCGTCGCCGGGCCTTCCTGGAGAGTCCTCCGCTGCAGGCGCTCGGGCGGGTTTCCTACGGCCTGTTCCTCGTGCACCTCGTGGCCATCGACCTGGCCTTCCGCGTCCTCGGCATCCAACCCTTCAGCGGTCACTTCCTGGTGATGACGGTCGTGTCGGTCAGCCTGTCGCTGATCGCCGCGACCCTGTCGTACGTGGTGGTCGAGACGCCGGCTCTCAGGCTTCGGAGCTGGGGCCCCGGCAGGACCGCGCGAGACTGATCCCGAGAGCGGTGAGCGCCACCAGGCACAGGGCCTGGACCGGGCCGGCGACCACGGTGCCGGACGGCCACGGCGCCACGCTGACGATCAGGCCCGCCAGCACCAGCGCGCCCGCGCCGAGCGCCGGCAGCACCGGGAGCGCCGGGGACCGTCGGCCGACGACGGTGAGCAGGCCGGCCGTCGCCACCAGGGCGAGCAACCCGGGGACCCCGCCGATCAGCGGGACGACGAGCAGGGACAGGACGCCTCCGGCCCGGGTGCTGCCACCGGCCGGGTCCGGTCCGGGGTGCGTCGACGACGTTGCCGGGTGGCCTGGCAGACGACCCCGCCCCGGACGCATCATGAGCACCCCGAGGATCAGCAGCGTGAAGGCCAGCAGCCCGCCCAGCAGCAGCACGGTCCGGAAGGTGCGGTCGGGCCCGAAGCGCAGGAGGATGTCGCCGCCCGCCCCGGCCGGGAGCACGAACCCCTGCTGCCAGCCGTCGAGCACGACCGGGGTCAGGGTGGTCCCGCCCAGGGTGGCCGCCCAGCCCGGGTTCGCGGCCTCGCGCACCACCACCAGCGACTCCGGTCCCGGACCGACCGTCAGGCGGCGATCGGTCGCGTCCCACCGACGCACGTCCAGGCTCCGTGACGCCGGCGCGTCAGGCGCCCTCGGACCGACCGTCAGCGAGACCGGTTGCAGCACGTCGGTGCGCGCGAGGCGCAGACGGTGGGCTCCGGCCGACAAGGAGAGCTCGCTGCTCTCCGCACACGGCATCAGGTCCAGCAGTGCTCCAGCGACCAGTCGTCGCACCGACGCCCGGGCGCTCCACGAGAGCCGAGGCGCCCCGTCGACCACGAGCGTCGGGCCGCAGCCGAGCACGACCTCCCGGTCGCTGGCGAGGTCCAGACCGGGGGCCGGACCGGCCGGGCCGCGGACCACCAGCTCGGACAGGCCGACCGGGGTGTCGCGTCGGAACTGGTCGCCGTCCTCCAGCGCAGGGAACCGCAGCACGAGCCGTCGGGTGAGCAACGGCTCGGCCAGACGGGCACTGCCGTCGCGGACGACGACGGTCTGCCGGGATCCGTCGTCGCCGGCGATCGTCACCCGCGCCGGCAGCCGGGCGAGCTCGCCCGGGCGCAGCAAGACCGACAGCCGGGTGACCCGCTGGGGCGTGTCGTAGGTGAGGGTCAGCTCCGGGCGCGGGTCGGCACGGTCGGCGATCCACGTGGTGCCGGACGTGCCGTCGACAGCGGCCAGCGGCGAACCCCGCAGGTCTGCGACAGCCGAGGACGAGCCGTGCACCCGAACCGGCTGCCTCTGCTGGACCAGTGCTGCCAGGCTGTCCCCCGGCCTCGGCCGGGCCTGGGCGGTGGCCGTGCCCATGAGCGGACGGTCCAGGACGACGGTGCGGTCGATCGCCGCGTCGTCCTCGTCGCCGCGTGCGAGCCCCGGCACGCACGCGGAACGCGACCCGTTGGCCAAGCAGCCCGGTCGGTCCCGGCGTCCAGCGCTGAACGCCAGCGTCGTGGGTCCGGCTGCAGGCCTGCCCCCGGTCGCGACCGCGGCGTCGGCCGGCGTCGACAGGCTCGCCACCAGAGCCAGCGGGCCGTCGGCGCCGGTCAGCCCGAGCTCCAGCGGGCTGGCTCCGACGCGTCCGGAGGGGCGTACGGCCTCGATCGTGGCCCGGACGGTCGACCCGGTCCAGGCCACCGTGACCGGCCCGTCCCCGAGCATCACGGTCACGTCCCGGGCCCCTGCCCCGGACAGCTGCACACGCACCGGCCGCAGGTCGGCCCCGTCCACCGCCGGGACCGACACGGTCACCGAGACCAGGCCAGCCGCGCCGAGCGACGCGAGGTCGGGTCGGGCCTGCACCCACTGGCCGACCGGTGCGAGCCCGCCCGTCACCCAGGCCGTCGCGGCGTCGCCGTCGAACGCGGCTGCGGGCAGGTGGTCACGCCCCCGTGCCACGACCGCCCCGGCGTCCGCGGCCGACGACGACGCCCGGACCGTGCCGGGCAGCACCAGCGCGGTCACCGACCCACGCGCGGGCACCGGCAGGTAGTCGTGCACCGGTCGCTCGGCCCGAGGCGCCGTCCCGTCACCAAGCGTGCCCGAGGGATAGTCCTGCCCTCGACCGAAGCCGACCTCCCGGTCGCGGTATCCGTCGGTCACGACCCGCCCCTCGGCCGCTTCTGCGGGCAGCGGTGGCTCGCCCGCCAGCCGGACCGGCGTGCGCGCTCCAACCACACCCTGCTCCAGCAGCGGCAGCAGCGTCTCCGGCCCGCCTGACAACCTCAGGGTCCCCGCCCTGGGGACGACGTCCACGACGGTCGACGGCCCAGCGGCTCCGCGCACCTCATACACCTGGATCGCCGGGACGGTGGCGGGCTGACCGGACCTGAGCGTCGACAGACCGGCCGGCAGGCGTGGCCCGAAGCTGGCCACCAGCGACAGGCCCGGCGAGGCGGTCAGGGCCGCACGCACCAGCACCGGCGGGACGGCGCCGGACCGGAACAGGTCGAGGTCGTTGCGAGCGACCACATAGCGCACCCCCGACCGCTGCAGGAAGGGGGCCAGCCCGGCCGAGCCCCGGCCGGTCTCCAGCACCTCCTGCACCGCGTCCAGCGCGCGCGTCACCCCTGGGCCACCGAGCGGCACGTTGTCACGGACCACCAGCGAGCCCCGGTCCAAGAGCGAGACCAACGGCTCGTCCAGCGGTCGACCCCAGACGTACTCCCCGAAGGGCGCGCCGGGCACGAGCATCGCGCGGCCGGTCGGACCGGACGACGACCCGGCGTGCTCGTCCAGGAACGCTGCTGCCTGGGTCCAGTAGGCAGGCACCTCGACGAAGGACCCGGGCGGTTGCAGGACGACCAGCGCCGGGGTGGCCGTCCCGACCAGGGCGAGCGTCGCGAGCAGCGCCGCCGGCCGGGACGTCAGCTCGCGCAGCCGACCGGCCCCGACCGGTCCGGTCCTCCTCAGCGCAGCGGCCTCGGCCAGACCCAGGGCCAGCGGCAGGCGCAGGAGCCCGTCGTACTTGTGGACGTTGCGAAACGCCGCCAACGGACCGTCCAGCAGCGACCGCTCGTACGGGGCGAAGGGCCCGGTCAGAGCGCCCACGTGGCCGGCACCCACGATCAGCACCCCGAGCAGGACAGCAGCGAGCAGGAAGCGTCGGTGGGCGGTGCCTGACCGCAGGCAGCCGAACAGGCCCACGGCAGCGACCACCGTCGCGCCCAGCACGAGCGCCGGCTGCTCGACCAGCAACCCTCCGGCGGGTCGGACGGCCCCCAGCCCCGCCCCCAGGTACTGCAACCAGAGGTCGTTGCCGGTCAGCACCGCCCACAGACCCGTCGGGCCGGTGGTGGTCGCCGAAGACTCGATGACGTCCAGGAAGGGCGGCGAGAAGCGGCCGAGCAGCAGCAGCGGACCGAGCCACCACGCCGTCGCCGCGATCACTGCGGCGATCCACCACAGCGTCAGGCTCTGCCGCCGTGGCCCTTTCTCCCGGGTGAGCAGCCACAACGCAGGCAGCGGCAGGACCGCGAGCGTGGCGGCCGCGTTGATGCCGCCCGCGAGCAGCACGGCGAGCCCGGACAGCGCGGCGGCCCGGCGGACGCCGCGAGAGGTGTCGATCAGCGGCAGCAGCACCCACGGGATCAGGGCGTACGGCCACAGCTCCCCGCTCACCGCCCCGACCTGGCTGATCGCCCGGGGTGACAGCGCGAAGGCCAGAGCCCCGAGCAGGCGGGTGCCCGGGGTGCCGAGCCGCAGCCTCCCGGCGACGGCCCGCGCCCCGAGGAAGGCGGTCACCAGGACCACGGACTGCCACAGCCGCTGGACCGACCACGCCGGCATCCCCGCGCCGATCAGGACGGCGTGCAGCGGTCCCTCGGGGAACAGATATCCGTACGCCTGGTTCTGCAGCTGCCCGGCACCGCCGGCGGGGTCCCACAGGTGGACCGCCCGGAGCAGGTAGCCGACCGGGTCCTGGGTCAGGCTGAGCTTCGTGTCGGGCACCACCCGTCCGGCGCCCTGCACGGTGACCAGCGCCGTGATCAACAGGCAGACGACCGCGGCGCGCAGCCGCTCCACCGCCGGGGTCATGGCTGCCCGAGGGCCCGGGGCAAGGACTAGGCCCGCCGGAGCACCAGCACGAGGTTCCAGGTCGCCACCTCCCGCACGAGCGGCACGTGCACCACCCACTGCCCCCAGCTCGGGTGATAACGCGGAAAGCGCCGCACCTCGGAGACCGCGCCCTCGGCGACGACACCGTCGGCCCAGCGGATCATGCGCGCGACCGACAACGGGAACAGCGTGCGGCCGACGTCGTTCTTGGGGCGGTGCCCGACCTTGCGCGCATAACGGTCTGCGGCGCGGCGTCCGCCCAGGTAGTGCCACGGCGCCGTCTCGTGCCCGCCGTTCGGGGCCAGCCAGTTGTTGTAGGACAGGAAGATCAGCCCGCCAGGACGGGTGACCCGCACCATCTCGTCCGCCATCCGCTCGGGACGGTCGACGTGCTCGAGCACGTTGGAGGAGTAGCAGACGTCGACCGCAGCGGTGCGTACGGGCAGCTGGGTGCCGCTGCCCAGAACGGTGTCCGGCCCCACGGCTCGCCCGTGCAGGGACAGCTCGCCGACCGCCGCGTCGATGCCGACGTAGCGGGCCCCGTGCGCCGCGAACGCGTCGGCGAAGAAGCCTGGACCACCGCCGACGTCGAGCAGGACCGTGCCTTCGAGGTCGGTGAAGGCAGCCACCTGGCGGGCCGAGTCGGCGGCCAGCAGCTCGTAGAAAGCAGCGGGGTCGGTCTGCTCGGAGCGGAACGCGGTGAGCAGCAGACGGCTGCGGGCGAGGGTGCCGAGCGGCGGAAGAGCAGAGACCGGCACAAGGGCAGCCTAGAACGCCCGATCACGTAGCGTTACGTATTTGTGATGCGGATCGCCGGCCCGGGGCTGTGCCATGCCGCACGCTGACCCCACCCCCTTCGAACGGAGCCCGTCACAGCGATGCACGCCCGCACCGTGGACGTCATGGAGGCAGCGCCAGGTCTCCCCCATGACCTGGCCGTCGTCGAGCGCCCAGCCCGGGTGCGGGACGGGGTGCTCTTCCTCAACTGGCGCGACCTCACCCATCCCGAGGGTGGGGGCAGCGAGCTGTACGTCGAGACCGTCGCGCAGCGCCTGGCTGCCGCAGGTGAGCCGGTGACGGTGCTGTGCGCGGCTCACGCGCACGCCCCGCGCGACGAGGTGAAGGGCGGCGTGCGGTACGTCCGTCGGGGAGGTCGTCGCACCGTCTACCTGTGGGCGGCCGCGCTCGGCCTGGCGGGACGTCTCGGCCGCCACGGGGTGGTCGTCGACGTGCACAACGGCGTGCCCTTCCTGGCCAACCTCTGGTCGCGACGACCGGTCGTGGTCCTCGTGCACCACGTGCACCGGGAGCAGTGGCCGGTCGTGTTCGGCCCGCGCGCGGCTCGCGCCGGCTGGTGGCTCGAGTCCTGGCTGGCACCGCGGGTCAACCGCCGCTCGCGCTACGTGGCGGTGAGCGAGGTGACCAGGGACGAGCTGGTCGAGCTCGGGCTGCGCCGCGAGCAGGTCTCGGTGGTCCACAACGGCGCCCACCCGCCGCTCGCGACCGACGTCGCCAGGACCGAGCACCCCAGCCTGGTCGTGCTGGGCCGACTGGTCCCGCACAAGCGGGTCGAGCTCGTGCTCGCGGCCGCCGCGGAGCTGCGGCACCGGGTCCCGGGGTTGCGGGTCGACGTGCTCGGCGAGGGCTACTGGCACCAGCGGCTGACCGAGCGGGTCGCCGAGCTGGGGCTCCAGGACGTCGTCATGCTGCACGGCCGCGTCGACGAGCAGACCAAGGCCGACGTGCTGGCCCGGTCCTGGCTGCACGTCGTCCCCTCGCTCAAGGAAGGCTGGGGGCTGTCGGTCGTCGAGGCCGGGACGCACGGCACGCCTTCGGTGGCCTTCAGGTCAGCGGGCGGGCTCGCGGAATCGATCGCCGACGGGGTCAGCGGGGTGCTCCTGGACGACCTGTCGGCGCTGCCCGACGCGCTCGCCTCGGTGCTCGCCGACAGCGCCCTGCGGGCCGACCTCGGTCGGGGAGCGCAGCGACGCGCAGCACGGTTCAGCTGGCCGCTGTCCGCACATGCCTTCGACGACGTCCTGCAGGCCGTACGCTCAGCTCGCGACGTCCCGGCCGGCCCTGCTGATCTTGTCTGCCCGGCTCCGCACACACTCGACGCCCGTCCTACCCACCCTCTCCTCAGGAGCGCTCCATGATCACGACCATCACCACTGTTGTCGCCGGCGTGGTCCTCGCCGTCGCCGCGACGGCCGGCCTGGTGGTCTCCCAGGGCAACAAGGCGGGGGGCACGCAGACCGCCGAGTTCGTCTCGGTCTCGCCGGCCGGCCAGATCACCTACGACTCCGGACGCTGACCTGCCCTGCGTCCGGTGAGGGCGCAGGCCGACGCGCCCAGCAGCAGGGCCAGGGCGGCTGCTTGACCGAGCAAGATCGGTGCGAGCGGGGCTGACGGCTCCGCGCGACCGCTGCCGGGCACCGTCCACAACTGCAACCCACCCTGCTCCCAGAGCAGCTCCAGGCCCTCGACCTGACGGTCCAGGCGCGACTGGTCGGCGTCCCGGGTCCGCCGCTCGACGAGGACGAGCGGGGAGCCCACCGCGCTGAGCGCGTCGAGCACCGGCCCGCCCGACCGGAGCACCGGATCGATCTCGGCCGCCAGCGGGTCCTCGCCCCGCACCGAGCTGCCCCGCAGCGTCAGGGTGTCGTTCACCAGGGCCCGACGCGGCAGCAGCCTTATGGCGGGGTCCAGCACGGTGCGGTCACCGGTCCACCGGAAGGCACGCAGCAGCGACCAGGGCAGCACGGTCACCGGACCGGGCGCGTCCACCCCGGCCACCACCCGACCCACCTGCTGCCACTCCGGCGGGTAGGTCGAGGTCTGCAGCCGACCGCTCTCGGCCCACGCCGCACCCGGCAGGGCCGCCACCGGGAGCAGGACCAGCAGCGCCGCCACCACCCGCCGCGCCGGGTGGCGACCCAGCCTTAGGACGAGCCCGTCGACCGCGCAGCCCACCGAGGCGCTGACCAGCACGGCGTACGGGGCGAGCCACTTCTGCCCGTCCCGCAGCACGCCTGCGCCCGGCAGCTCGACGACGGCGCCGAGCAGGGCGGACAGGCCCGGGACCCGACCGGCGCTCGCCAGCAGCAGGGCCAGGCCCGCCCCCACCAGCAAGCCGGGCGAGCGAAGCCGCCCGTAGAGGGCCGGGAGGCCGACCAGGGCGAGGGCGAGCACGACCAGGCCCAGCAGCAGGCCGACGCTTCTTCCCGGAGGTACGGCGGCGCTCGCCCAGATCCCACCCTGGGTGAGCAGGCTCGGGACCAGGCCGCCCGGCACGTCCGGGCGCGCCGCGAAGGCGGCCACCCCCGCCGGGTCCCCACGCGGCGCCCCGACCGGCGCCAGCAGCGCGGGCAGCAGCCACGGCAACGCCAGCACGACCACGGCCACCACCCCCAGCGTCAGTCGGCGCAGCCCCGCTCGCCCACGGCCTGCGAGCACCGGGAGCACCCCGAGCGCGCAGACCAGCCCGGCCGAGACACCACCGACGGCCGCCACCCCGAGGGCCGCCACGGTCCTGGCCCAGGGGGCGCCCCGCACGGTGCCCCGCGGTCGCTGGAGCCTGCCCGGCGCGCCGGCGGGCTCCTCGCCGGGCGGCGCAGTCGCTCGCCAGTCCAGGGCGGCGCGCACGCCCCAGGGGAGCGCCGCGAACCCGAGGAGCAGTGCCCACTGTCCCAGGAGCAACCGTTCGTGGAGGTAGACCGACCAGCCGTAGGTGGTCGCAGCCGCCAGGACCCCCGCCCGGGTGGTGGCCGGGACCAGCCGCGCCGCGCCGGTCGTCGCCCCGACGACGATCGCGACCAGCACCAGGTCCTGGAGCCAGCCGGCCGGGACCACGTGGCTCAGCAGGGCGACCACCAGGTCGCTCGGGACCGCACGCGGAACCCCCTGCAGCCCCAGCACGACCGGGGTGATCGGGGGGTCCGGCACGAAGGACATGTCCCGGACCAGGACGTAGGACGGGCCGAGCAGGGGCGTGAGCAGCAGGGCCGCCAGAACCACCCCGGCAAGCAGCCCGCAACGGGTGCGATCCTTGCGCGCAAGCACGTCGCGCTGTGCGGCTCGCGTCGCCGGCCCGGTCACGGGCGCGGCACCGGGGCACCGACGGAGACCACGCCCAGACAGGCCCGGAGGCCGATCGGCAGCCCGAACACCCGGACGTCGGTAGCGAGCGCTCCGCGGGGCAACGGCACGTACAGATCGTGCAGCCCAGCGAGCAGGACCACCTCGCGCGTGCTCCCGGCGGTCTCGACGACCGCTCGGGCGCTGCTCCCCACCACGTAGGGCAGCCGCAGCACGCCGCCGGCGGCACGTGGCAGCGGCACCCGCGTGCCGTCCGGCCCGTCCGCCGCCCAGCCGCACCCGGGAGACGGTCCGTCCGCGGACCGCACCGGGTCCCGCAGGTCGATCGGCCGCAACCGACCCTGCTCGTCGACGACGAGCGGGACCTCGGACGGCTCGAGGAAGCTGCGGGACAGCCCCATGCCCTCGACCACCAGCGAAGAGACCGCAAGGTCGTCGAACAGCAGGGACGCCATGACCGACTGCGGGACCGGACCCTCCACGAGAGCCGCGTCCGGGTTCTCGGCAAGGCTGGCGCGCAACGTCGCGAGGTAGTCGGCCGCGCTGTAGGTCTGCGCCTGGTGCGCGACCGCGCCGGTGGTCAGCAGAGAACTGCTGAGATAGCCCAGGAGCATCGGCACGAGCAGCAGGCCGCGCACCTGGGGCAGGCGCAGCACGTCAGGGGGTGTCCGCACCGGGGCCGGACCGCGTCCGGGCAGCAGGACCAGCGCGAGGCACAGCGCCGCGACCGGTACGGCATCGGTGACGTAGCGCGGGTCGTGCCCCAGCTCGGCGCCGATCTGCCCGAGCCGGGTGGCAGCCAGCAGCCCGACGTCCAGAGCCAGGTAGCCGAGCAGCACCAGCCAGACCCGCACCGCGTACGCACCCCGCCACCAGATGCTGCCGGCCAGCACCACCAGGACGCCGACCAGCACCAGCGCGAGCACCGGGCCGTAGGGCGCCGGCGACAACGGGGGCGACTGCGTCCCTGCCACTCGCCACGGCCCGCCGGCGAGGCCGACCGTGAACGTGTCGACGACGGCGAAGCGGATGCCGGTGAGCGCGGTCGACAGGGACGTGCCCTCGCCGGTGCTGTCGGTCAGCAGCAGGTAGGAGCCCAGATAGGCCAGGCTCACCGCCGCGTAGGCGAGCCAGAGCGTCTGCTGGGGAGCAAGCTGACGCCACGGTTCGCGACGCCCGAGCCGCCGTAGCAGCCGTGCTACCTCCAGGACGGGACGCGTGGGGTCTGCGGCACGCGTGGGGTCTGCGGGATGCTGAGCGCGCGGTGTCCCGGCGCCGGCGGGACGCAGCACCAGCACCGTGAGCCCCAGGGTGAGCGGGACCAGGAGCAGCGCCTTCTCGGTGACCAGCAGCCCGAGGAGCAAGGAGCCGACCGCGGCCCACCACCACCGACGACGACCGGTCCAGGTGTGCCGCAGGTGCGCGTCGACGACCAGGATCATCGCCACCTGGAGCGGGACCGCCTGCAGCGCCGCAGCCCACCAGCTGGTCGACGCCAGCCCGATCGGGCACAGCGCGTAGACCGCCAGCGGCACCAGGACACCCTTGCGCGGTCCGCCGATCAGCACCAGCAGCCGGGCGAAGAGGGCGACGGCGAGCGCCGACAGCGCCACCATGCCGACCGCGACCACCGGGTAGGACATCGGCGCGACCCGGGCAAGCACCCAGACCAGGAAGAACTGCCCCACCTGCAGGTGCCCGTTGTAGTCCTGGGTCAGCAGGTCCGAGGACAACCCGCGCTGAGCGTCGGCGAGGAAGACGAAGTCGTCTTCGCGGAACGACGCTCCCCAGAGGGCCCAGCCGCAGCGCGACGTGCAGCACCACCAGGACGACGATCCCTGACCCCAGGAACGACCCCGGTCGCTGCCACCAGACGAGGACCTGGGGTCGAGGGTCGGGCCAGCGGACCGGCAGGTCGCCCCACCCCGGGTCCGGCGGTCCCGGGGCGAGGGCGAGGTCCGGGGCAGCGTCGGCACCGGCGTCGGCGAGGACCACGCAGTCGGTCGCCCGACGGGACGCCGAGAACTCTCCCGGGGCCGCGCTCACGACACCCCCAGAGGGGCGGACGGGGGCGACGGTTCGGCGACCGGTCGCGGGCCGACCCGGAGCCGCAGCACGCAGCCAGCAGCGCAACCGACCGCGAGCAGCGCCAGGGTCTGTGCCACGGCGCCTGCCTGGACGGCGGGGAGGCTGGCGGTGCCACGTGCCAGGACCGGACCGGCCGAAGCGAGCAGGAGCACCCCAGCCACGCCGCCGCCGACCGCTGGACGACGGACGACCAGGGCCGCGGCCAGCAGCCCCGCACCGCAGACCGGCCCCAGCAGCAGCGCTGCCGCGACCGCGGCGAGAACGGCCGTCACCACACGCCGACCGGGCCCGACGCGCTCCGCGGGCAGGCTCCCGCCCGGCGGCTGCCCGGGCTGCGCTACCTGCCCTACCTGCGCTACCTGCGACCGGCTGCGCACCCGGCTGACGGCATGCACCAGCACGGTCAGCAGGACCAGCAGGGCGAGCCCGCCGCCGAGGACGAGCGAGAGCCGATAGAGCCGGTCCGGCCCGAAGACCAGCTCGACGCGACCCCCCTCCCCTGCCGGCAGCAGGTAGCCCTGCTGCCACCCGTCGGTAGCCAGCGCGGGCAGGGCCGCACCGTCGAGGCGGGCTGTCCAGCCGACGCTCACGCTCTCGGGGACGATCAGCAGGGCGGGACCCCCCCGCCCCACGTCGATCGTCCGGCGGCTCTCCCCCCTCTCGATCACGGTGACCGCTCGGTCCGGTGCACGCGAGGACGGTCCGTCCACCACGATCTGCAGGCTCCTGGGAGAGAACTCGCCGGTCGCCCGGACCTCGAGGCGACGGGGCCCCGCTGCCAGGCCGAGACGCATGGCGGACCCGTCCGGACCGCACAGGGACAGGGACAGCGGCCGACCCTGCCGCACCGCCCCGACCGTGCCTTCCACCGAGGTGGCGAACGTGCGGCCGTCCAGGACGACCGGTGGCCCGAACCCGCACGGCGCGCCGGTACGCACGCCGTCCGCGAGGCCGACGACGGGCGGGGCGCCCACCAGCGTCACCTCACCGACCGCGAGCGGCAACCCGCGGCCGGCGCGCGTCACCGTCGTCCGGGACGGGAAGCTCAGCGTGACCGCGTCGGTCGTGAGCGGGGCGAAGCGGACCGTGCTCGCCCCGTCGGCCCTGGGAGACAGGCTCACCAGGCGCATGCCGGCCGGACTGCTCAGCAGCACGCTCTGCGGCCTGCTGCCGAGCGGCTGCGCGGGCCAGGACAGCTGGATCCCGGTCAGGGTCGCGACGTCGCGCAGCTGCACCTGCAGCTCCGGGTCGGGGTCGAGCGGGTCGGCGACCCAGGTGCTGGCCGGGTCACCGTCGACCGCCGCCGCAGCACTGGTCAGCAGGGTCCCGGGCAGTCGGCTGTCGCTGGTCGCCAGCACGCCCGCGTCCAGCGGCGTGAGCAGCCGCTCGGCGGCCGGTCCCGGTCGTGCGACCACCGTCCCCCGGACCTCGGCGTCCGCCGCCGACGGGACGACGAACGACCGGTCGAGCACCGTCTCCTCGGACGAGGACCGGGTGAGCCCGGCGTCGCACCGCGTCACCCCGTCGAGCAGGACGCACGGCCCGATCGGCGGGTCGACCGTGCTGAAGGACCACCCGCGCGGTGCTCCAGTGATCTCCGGCGGTGCGACCAGCGTGCGGGAGACGGTCACGCCGGGGATCGTCAGCTCACTGATCCCGACCCCGCCGAGCGCACCCTGCGCCGACTCCACCGTGACCCGCACGAAGGTGACCGGGCGTCCGGCGTGCTCTCCGTCGTCGGACGAGGTCGGGAGGGCCAGGACCTGCGGCTGCTCGGTCGGCTGCACCATGACGACGCGGCTGCCTGTGTCGGTGGTCAGGCGCACGCGGGTGACCGGCGGACCGACCTGGATCGGCGCCACGCGCAGGTTCAAGGACACCGAGAGCGCCGCTACCGGCGAGCCCAGGTCGACCTGCAGCCACTGCCCGGCCGGGCCCTGCATCGGGTCGCTCTGCCACCAGGTGCCGGGATCTCCGTCCACGGCTGCGTAGGCCTGGCGAGCCAGCAGCCCGGTGCCCGGCGCAGCCAGGCTGGAGGACGCCCGCACCGCGCGCGCCCCGAGCACCTTTGCGGTCGTCTGACGTCCGTCGCCGGGGAACGGCAGCAGGTCCGGGACGGGCTGGTCCAGCGTCAGAGGGTCGTCGGCGGTGAGCACCGGCCCCCAGGGGTGACGCACGGACCCGAACGCCCGCTCCCGACGCTGGAACCCGTCGGTGACGACCTGCGGCAGGTCTGCGACCAGCGCACCGTCGGGCTGGCCGGCGAGCACGGTCGGCTCGTCACCGCGCAGCAGTCCCCCCTCGATCGCCGTCAGCAGGTCCTCCGGTCCCCCGGACAGCCGCACCAGGTCGGTCAGCGGGACGGCGGCCGGCCTGTGCGCGTCAGCAGCGACCTCCCAGAGCTCCAGCTCGGAGACCTGCAGGCCGGCGCTGAGCGGGGCGACGTCGCTCGCGTCGGTCGGCCCGAAGGACCGGATCCTGCGCAGGCCCGGCGAGCGCTCCAGCGCCTGGCGCACGAGAGCGGGCTGCACCGCGCCGGTGCTCTGGAGGTCGAGGTCGTTACGGACCAGCACCCGGGCGAAGCCGCTGCGGGCCAGCAGGTCGGCGAGCGCCGGAGACCCCTGGCCCGAGGCCAGGACAGCGTCGACCGCGTCGAGCAGCCGGGTGCTGCCCGGGGCGGCGAGCGGCACCTGATCGCGGACCGCCCATCGTCCGCTGGTGAGCGCCTGCAGCGGCTCGTCCAGGCTGCGGCCCCAGGTGTATCGGCCGAAGCCGGCGGCCGGCAGCAGCAGCGTGCGCCCCGGGTCGTTCCCCGGTCCGGCCCGGTCGGCCGCCGCCAGCACGGCCGCCGCCTCCCGCCAGGCCTGCGGCAGCTCGCGGAAGGCGGGTCCCGGCCGCAGCTGACCGGTCAGCAGCGGTGCGGACCCGGCGAGCAGCAGCAGCCCCACGAGCACCGGGAAGCCGCGGCCCGCCCTCGCCACCGCCCGTCGCGGACCGGGCCCCGGCCGAGCCGTCGCGAAGGCCGACCCGCGGGCGACCAGGTGCGCGACCCCGAGCACCAGCGGCAGCCGTAGCAGCGGGTCCGCCTTGTGGAGGTTGCGCAGCGGCGCGAGCGGACCGTCGAGCAGACCGGCGGTGAGCCCCGAGAACGGGCTGGTGACCAGGCCGGGCCCACGGTGCGCGAGGGTCAGCGCGACCAGCCCCAGCGCGGCCAGCAGCACCAGCCAGCGCCGCTCGGGCATCCGCCGCTGCACGAGCCCGGCCAGGCCCAGGGCGGCCAGGACGGTCGTGGTGACGACGAGCAGCGGCGCGCCCGCGACCTGCGTGGCCCCGGGCCAGACCGTACCCGGGGCATAGGCGATCCAGTGGTCGGTCCCGCGCAGCGCCGCCAGTGCGCCGATCTGGGAGGCCGTGGACGCGGAGGTCTCGATCCAGTCCAGGAAC
Source organism: Mycobacteriales bacterium (assembly GCA_038236005.1). Lineage (GTDB taxonomy): Bacteria > Actinomycetota > Actinomycetes > Mycobacteriales > SCTD01 > CANKBT01. The sequence continues at coordinate 17,351 of JBBSTI010000013.1, forward strand.
GGGGGACCGACCCCGCCGAGCAGCAGCAACGGCACCAGCCACCACAGCGACACCGCGACCACGCCCGCCGACCACAGGCCGAGCACCCTCGCCCGGCGTCGCCAGGGCCATGGCCGCGTCGCGATCCACAGACCGGCCGCCGGGAGCACCGCCAGGCTGGCAGCCGCGTTGGTGCCGCCCATCAGCAGCACGGCGACCGCCGAGCCGAGACAGCCCCGCAGCACCCTGCCCGCCGGCAGGTGTGCCATCAGGGGCAGCACCGTCCAGGGGAGCAGCACCATCGGCAGGGTCTCGGTGGACAGCGGCCCAAGCTCGGTCATCATGCGGGGCGACAACGACCAGGCAAGGCCCGCGAGCACCGCCGCTCCGCGGTGCTCGGGTCCGATCACGAGCAGGCACAGTCGCCGCAGCCCCTCGAAGGCCACGACGAGCAGGACCGCCGTCCAGGCCCGTTGCACGGCCCACAGGGGCACTCCGAGAAGATCACCGACGGCATAGAACGGCCCGGTCGGAAACAGGTAGCCCACCCCCTGGTTGCCGACCCCGCCGAGGCCGTTGCTGCCGTCCCAGAAGGTCAGCGTGCGGCGCAGCAGGGCGCCGGGGTCGACGGCCAGGTCCAGGCGGCTGTCGGAGGTCAGGCGACCGGGCTGCTGCACGAAGGCCAGGACCGTCAGCACCGCCGGCCAGAACAGGCTGCGCCAGCCCGCCGACCGGGTGCCCGAGGCAGCACGCATCCCCGGTCGGGTGGGCTGCACCGGTCTGGGTGCAGACGTGACGGGCATCGGCGCACAATAGGGCGCGCCACCGTCAGGACGGCCGCCCTGCCGCCGGCCGAAGGGACCACCGATCGTGCCCGCCGAACCCCCTTACGCCGGCCTCTGGCCCGTCGAGACAGATGCGTCGTCGGGAAGGTCCCGCTCCGCCCGCGAGCGGCTCGCTCGGGCCGGTCTGGTCGTCGCCCCAGCGACGCTGCTGGCCAACGTGCTCGGCTACGCGTTCAGCGTCGTCGGGGCCCGTGGCCTCGGACCGGCCGAGTTCGGGGCGCTCGGCGCGCTGCTCGGGCTCGTGCTGGTCGGCTCGGTGCCCGGTCTCGCCCTGCAGGCGGTCGTCGCGAGGCGGGTCGCCGTCGCGAACCGTCACGACCGGCAGAAGGTCGTCGACAGCCTGGCGCGGGTCGCCGTCGGCGTGGCCCTGGCGACCGGGGTCGCCACCGCGGTTCTCGCGCCGGCGCTCGGCGGCTACCTACGGACCGGGACGACGGGTGTCCTGTGGCTGGCCGCGTCGCTCGTGCCGCTGACCCTGGTCAGCGCTCAGCAGGGCGCCCTGCAGGGCGAGGAACGATTCACGAGGCTGGCCAGCCTGTTCGTCGCCGCGGCCGGTCTGCGTCTGCTCGGCGGGGGCCTCGCCGTGGTGGCCGGTGGCGGGCCTTCCGCCGTCCTGGCCGGAACGGCGCTCGGCTCGCTGGCTGCGGCCGTCGTCGGCAGGGTGCTGCTCCCGGTGCGCACCGGCCGTGGGACAGGTCGGTCCGTGCGCCGTGCGGTGCTGCCCGAGCTGGGGACGGTCGTCGTCGGCCTGCTGGCCTTCGTCCTGGTCTCGAACCTCGACATCCTGCTGGCCCGTCGCTACCTGGGGGCCGACCAGGCCGGCCTCTACGCCGTCGGGTCGGTGTTCACCAAGGGGGCGCTGTGGGCCCCGCAGGCCGTCGTGGTGCTGGTCTTCCCGCGGCTGTCCCGCGCCGGCGGTGGCCGGGTGCTGGCCGGGGCGACCGCCGGGGTGACGGCGCTCGGCGTCGTCCTGGTGAGCGCGGTCGCGTTGATCGGTGGCCCGCTCGTGCGCCTGGTCTTCGGCGATTCCTACGCCGAGCTCGGCGAGCGCGCCTGGTGGTTCACCGCGCTCGGGGCGCTGCTCGCGCTGGGACAGCTGCTGGTCTTCTCCGGATTTGCCCGTCAGCACCGACAGCTGCCCTGGGCTGTCGGCCTGGTCGCCGCCGTGGAGCTGCTCGTGGTGACGCTGTGGCAGCACGACACCTTGGAGCACGTTCTCGTGACCGCCCTGTGTGCCGCCGGGACCGTGGTCGCGCTGGGCGCGGCCGCTGCCGCCCGCGACATCAGACCCTGAGCGCGCTGGACGCGGGCCCCCGTGAGGTGCGCCGTACGATCTGCTGCCACGACGTGCGACAGATCACTGGCGCCGTCCCTTCTCGACCAGTCCTGGAGAGCAACGGATGGCACAGGCACACCTCGACCGGCTCACCAGCATCGACGCCGGCTTCCTGCACCAGGAGGACGGCGGCGCGCACATGCACATCGGCGGGCTGGGAGTCTTCGCCGGACCCGTGCCGGACGGGCCCGGCTTCCGCGAGCACATCGCGTCCCGGCTGCAGCTGGTCCCCCGCTACCGGCAGCGGATCGCCGAGATGCCGTTCGGGACCGGTCGCCCGGTGTGGGTCGAGGACCCGACCTTCCAGCTCAGCTATCACGTGCGCCACACCGCGCTTCCCGCACCTGGCAGCGACGCGCAGCTGCTGACGCTGATGTCACGGATCGCCTCGCAGCGGCTGGACCGCACCAAGCCGCTGTGGGAGCTGTGGCTGGTCGAGGGGTTGTCCGACGGCCGCTGGGCGATCATCAGCAAGACCCATCACGCCATGCTCGACGGGGTCGGTGGCGTCGACCTGCTCACCGCGTTGCTGGACGTCACCCCGAAGAGCCGTCGGCTGCCGTCCGACGACTGGCTGCCCGCCCCGGTCCCGGGCACGGTCGGTCTGCTGGCGGACGGGGCGAAGGGCGCCGTCAAGAACCTGGTGACCCTCGGCACGCGCACCGCGGGGCTGGCGCTGCGCCCCCGCGAGGCCGTGCGGCAGACGGCAGAGAACGCCGCCGCGCTGCTGGCGGCGGGCCGCCCCTTCGTCGACGGCGCGCCGCGCACCCCGTTGAACGGCACCCCCGGGCCGCACCGGCTGGTCGAGCTGGTCCGGACCCCGCTGGCCGACTACAAGACGGTGAAGGCTGCCTTCGGGGCAACCGTCAACGACGTCGTGCTGACCGCGGTGTCCGGTGCGCTGGGTGAGTTCTTGGAGGGCCGTGGGGTCGACACCGACGGTCTGGTGATGCGGGCGTGCGTGCCGGTCTCGGTGCGGACGCCGGACCAGGCCGGCCATGCAGGCAACGAGATCACGATCATGATGGCGCCGATGCCGGTCGGGGTGAAGGACCCGGTCGAGCGGCTGGCCCTGACCCGTCGCTCGATGGAGCACCTGAAGACCTCGCGCCAGGCCGAGGGGGCCAAGGTGCTCACGTCGCTGGAGAACGCCCTTCCGCCGGTCGTGCTCGCCCGTGCCTCCCGCCTCGGGTTCTCCAGCCGGATGTACAACGTGCTGGTCACTAACGTCCCCGGGCCGCAGCTGCCGATCTATCTGATGGGCCGGCAGCTGGAGGAGCTGGCGCCGCTCGCGTTCCTGGCCCCGGAGCACCTGGTCGCGATCGGGATCATCTCTTACAACGGGCAGGTGACGTACGGGCTGCTCGCGGACGCGGGCGCGATCCCGGACCTGCCGGTGCTGGCCCAGCACCTGCGGGATGCTCTTGCGGCCCTGGTGACGGCGGCCGAGAACGGGCGCCCGGCCACGGAGCGCAGCGGCCGGGCCTGACCCCACGGGCTCAGGCCCGACCGGGGCCCGCCTCGATCGCCGTGCGCACCTGGGCCGTGGTGACCTCGTCCCACCGGAACGCGGTGAGGAACCAGGTCGCGCCCGCCGCCTCGTACGGTGCCGAGTCGGTGCCGGGCGGGCCGCCGATCGCCACGTCGAAGCCGGCGGGTGCGTCCAGCGCCGCGATCATCTCGGCCAGCTGGTCCGGGTGGTCGACATCGACCGGGAACACTCCCTGCCAGCGGGCCGCCCGGGCGAGCGGTCGACGGTTGCCGTAGCGGGCGCCGACCCAGACCGGCGGGCCCGGTCGCTGGACCGGGGTCGGCAGCAGTCGCAGACCGTCCAGCACGTAGTGCTCGCCGCGGTGCTGGACCGGCTCTCCCGTCCATGCCTTCACGAGCACCTCGAGGTGCTCGTCGAGCATCCCCGCACGCACCCGGTCGTCGGTCTGCTCCCCGGTCCCGCTCAGCTCGCCTGACCGGTCACCGCCGAGCCCGACCCCGAGGGTCAACCGGCCCTGGCACAGCACGTCCAGGCTGGCCGTCTCCCGGGCGACCTTGACCGGCCGTCGGCGGGCGAGCGGGGTGACCATCGGGCCCAGGCGCACCGAGGACGTGGTCATGGCGCAGGCGGCGAGCGTGATCCACGGGTCCCCGACCGCGCGGACCGGCGCCCGGTAGGCGACGTGGTCCCACACGAAGACCCCGTCCCACCCCGCCTGCTCGGCCTCGGCGGCGAGCCCCGCGACGACGCGGGGGTCGGCCAGCTCGTCGAACAAGGGCAGGAACAGTGCGTGCTTCATGCTTGGACCGTACGGGCTCAGCCGTGCAGGCATCTGCGGTGATCACCGGTTGCGCCACCCGATCAGCTGATCCGGATCCCGCGCAGCACCACTGCGGCCGGTGCGCGCAGGACGGTCAGGTCCTGTCGGGGGTCGCGGTCGTAGACCACGAGGTCGGCCTGGGCGCCCTCAGCGAGCCCGGGGCGGCCGAGCCAGTCCCGGGCTCCCCAGCACGCGGCGGACAACGCGGCGAGCGGCGGCAGGCCCGCGGCGTGCAGCTCGAGCACCTCCTCGGCGACCAGACCGTGGGCGATCGACCCGCCGGCGTCCGTGCCGGCGTACAGGCGCACCCCGGCGTCGTAGGCGTCCCGGACGGTGTCGTGACGTGCGTCGAACAGCCGCCGCATGTGGGCGGCGTACCGCGGGAACTTCTCGTCCGCGGCGGCGGCGATCCCCGGGAAGGTAAGGATGTTGACCAACGTCGGGACGACGGCGATCCCCCGTGCCGCCACCTCGTCCAGCAACGGGGCCCGGAGACCGGTCGCGTGCTCGATCCCGTCGATCCCGGCGGCGACCAGGTCCGGGAGCGAGTCCTCGGAGAAGCAATGGGCGGTGACCCTCGCCCCGACCGCGTGGGCTCGTCCGATCGCTTCACGCAGAGTGTCTGCGGACCAGCAGGGAGCCAGGTCTCCGAGATCCCGGTCGATCCAGTCCCCGACGAGCTTGACCCAGCCGTCCCCCCGCGCGGCCTGGCGGGCCACCGCGTCCGGCAGCTCTGCCGGCTCGACCTCCTCGGCGAAACCCCGGAGGTAACGCCGCGGCCGGGCCAGGTGACGCCCGGCGCGCACGATCACCGGCAGGTCGAGACGGTCGTCGAGCCAGTGTGTGTCGATCGGCGAGCCGGCGTCGCGCAGCAGCAACGCTCCAGCGTCCCGGTCGGTGCGGGCCTGCTCCTCGCTGGTGGTCTGGTCCACGGCGCCCTCGGTGCCGAGACCGACGTGGCAGTGCGCGTCCACCAGGCCCGGGAGCACCCAGCCGGCGAGACGGGCGGTGTCGCCGGTCGGCCTCGCGTAGGTGATGCGTCCCTGCACGACCCAGGCCTGGTCGCGGACGTCCTCAGGCCCCACGAGCACGGGTCCGGTCAGGTGCAGCTGGTCCATGAGCCGAGCGTCTCATGACGCCGCACCGGGCGGATCAGTGCCCGGCAGCGTCCCAGTTCGCCCCGATGCCAACACTGACCGTCAAGTCGACATCGAGACTGTATGCACCCTCCATCTCTCGACGTACCAGCGCCTCGAGCACCTCGGTCTCACCGGGCGCCACCTCCAGAACCAGCTCGTCGTGCACCTGCAGGAGCAGCCGGGAATCCAGGCCCTGGTCGCGCAGCGCACGTGAGACCCCGAGCATCGCCAGCTTGATCACGTCGGCGGCAGAGCCCTGGATCGGGGCGTTGAGCGCCATCCGCTCGGCCATGGACCGTCGCTGTCCGTTGTCGCTCATCAGGTCCGGCAGGTAGCGGCGGCGGTCCAGCAGGGTGGAGGTGTAGCCGTCCTTGCGGGCCTGGACCACGACCTCGCGCAGGTAGTCCCGGATGCCGCCGAACCGCTCGAAGTAGGCCGCCATCTGGTCCTTGGCCTCGTCGGTCGGGATCCGCAGCTGGGTCGCGAGCCCGTAGGCGGACAGCCCGTACGCGAGCCCGTAGGACATCGCCTTGACCCGACGTCGCAGCTCGGGGTCGACCTGGTCGATCGGGACGTCGAAGGCCCGCGACGCGACGAAGGCGTGCAGGTCCTCGCCGGTGCGGAACGCCTCGAGCAACCCTTCGTCGCGGGACAGGTGCGCCATGATGCGCATCTCGATCTGGCTGTAGTCGGCGGTCATCAGCGCCTCGTAGCGGCGGCCGTCGGCCAGCATCCCCGGCACGAACCCCTGCCGGATCTCCCGGCCCTGGGCGGTGCGGACCGGGACGTTCTGCAGGTTCGGGTTGTCCGAGGACAGCCGACCGGTCGCGGCGACCATCTGCTTGAACGTGGTGTGGATGCGGCCGTCGTCGGCGACCGTCGGCAACAGCTGCTTCTCGACGACCATGAGCAGCCGGGTCATCTCGCGGTGGTTCAGGATCCGCTCGATCACCGGGTGCGCGCCGAGCAGGGTGTTCTGGAGCGCGTCGGCGTCGGTGGTCCAGCCGGTCTTGATCTTTTTGGTCTTCGGCAGGTCCAGCTCGACGAACAGCAGCTCCTGCAGCTGCTTGGGCGAGCCCAGGTTGAACTCGTGGCCGACGGCGTCGTAGGCCAGCTGGGCCGCCCCGGTCACGAGGTCCCGCAACCGGGTCTGCAGCTCCTCGAGATGCTCGACATCGGCCGCGATCCCGATCCGCTCGCAGCCCGCGAGCACCGAGACCAACGGCAGCTCGACGTCCCGCAGCAGCCCGGTGGCACCCCGCCGCTCGAGGTCCTCGTCCAGGGCCACCGCCAGGTCGGCGACGGCCTGGGCCCGCAGCGCGGCCTGCTCGGCGACCGCCCCCTCGTGCTCGGCCTCACCGCCGTCGAGCGTCAGCTGACCGGTCTCGACCTCTGCTGTGCCGGCGTCGGACCGCAGCTCGGTGCGCAGATAGCGCAGCGAGAGGTCCGCCAAATCGAAGCTGCCCTGGCCCGGCAGGGCCAGGTAGGCCGCGAGCGCGGTGTCGGAGGTGATGCCGCCGACCGTCCAGCCACGGGTGCCGAGCGCGAGCACCTGGGCCTTGCTGTCGTGCAGCGCCTTCGGCACGCTGTCCGCCGCCAGCCAGGCGCCGAGCGCCCGCTCGTCCTCGGGCAGCAGCCCGGCCAGGTCCAGCCAACCGGCGTGGCCCCCGCCCTCGGTCGCGATCGCCAGCCCGGTCGCGTCGCCGGCGCCGCGGGAGAAGGTGCCCCGGACGTGCATCCCGGCGCGTACGCCGGTCGGGAGGCTGTCGAGGAACGCGGCCGCACCGCCCGGCCCGACGGCCTGGACGTCGACCTCGAAGCCGTGCTCGGCCTCCGGCTCGACCGAGGACAGGGTGGCGTAGAGCCGCTCGCGCAGCACCCGGAACTGCAGGGCGTCGAAGACCTTGTGCACCTCGTCGCGGTCCCACTGACCGAGCTGCAGGTCCTGCGGCCCGACCTCCAGCGGCACGGCGCGGTCCAGCTCGGTGAGCTGCCGGTTGCGCAGCACGTTGGACAGGTTGGAGCGCAACGAGTCACCGACCTTGCCCTTCACCTCGTCGACATGGTCGGAGAGCGACGCCACGTCGCCGTACTGCTGGATGAGCTTGGTCGCGGTCTTCTCCCCCAGTCCTGGGACGTTGGGCAGGTTGTCGCTAGGGTCACCGCGCAGCGCTGCGAACTCGGGATATTGCGCGGGGGTCAGGCCGTACTTCGCCTCGACGGCCTCCGGCGTCATCCGTCGCATGTCCGAGACGCCACGGCTGTTGTAGAGCACCGTGACCGCGTCGGTGACCAGCTGGAAGGCGTCCCGGTCGCCGGTGACGATCAGGCAGTCCATCCCGGCGGCCTCGGCCTGGGTCGCCAGGGTGGCGATCACGTCGTCGGCCTCGAACCCGGGCTTGCTGACCATCGGCACCCGCAGGGCGGTCAGCACCTCCTTGACCAGGCTGACCTGACCCTTGAAGTCGTCCGGGGTCGCGGCCCGACCGGCCTTGTAGTCCGCATAGGCCTCGTGCCGGAAGGTCGGCGCGCTCTCGTCGAAGGTCACCGCAAGATGCGTGGGCGCCTCGTCGCGCAGCACGTTGATGAGCATCGCGGTGAACCCGTAGACGGCGTTGGTCACCTGACCGTCCGTCGTCGAGAAGTTCTCCACGGGCAGCGCGAAGAAGGCCCGGTAGGCCAAGGAGTGCCCGTCCAGCAGGAGCAGGCGTGGACGGACGGGCTCGGGCGGGGTCTGCTTGGCTGCCACTCCGACACCCTAGGAGGTCTCCCGTGACCGAGCCGTCCGACCCAGACATGCTGGCCGAGATGAACGCCGGCAGCGGTGAGCTCAACCAACGCCTGCAGGTGGTGATCACCGAGGCGTCGGCGGAACGGATCGTCGCCACCATGCCGGTGGAGGGCAACCGCCAGCCGTACGGGCTGCTGCACGGCGGGGCGTCCGTGGCGCTCGCCGAGTCGCTGGGCTCCACGCTGGCGGCGCTCAACTGTCCCGACGGCAAGCAGGCCGTCGGGGTGGACATCTACGCCACCCACCACCGGTCGGCGCTGTCCGGCTTCGTCACCGGGACGACGACCCTGCTGTCGGCGGGTCGGACCCTGGTGGTCAGCGAGACGGTGGTGGCCGACGACGAAGGCCGCCGGGTCTGCACGGTGCGGCTGACCTGCTTCCTTCGGGACGTGCGGCAGCAGACGAGCGCCTGACGGCTCAGTCTCAGGTCGAGATCGACCGTTCAGGTGTCTTGCAGCTCCTGACCGGTCGCGGTCGGACCCAACGGCCGCAGCGGCCGCAGCGGCAGCGGCACAAGCCGTCGGTTAGGGGCCTGCGCCGCCCGCAGCCGTCTCCGTACGAGCGAGACGTCCGCCGCCCGACGCACGTCCACCGGAGCAAAACCCAGTCTCGCGAGGAACCGGTTCGCGTCCCGGGCCCCCGGCTGCACGACGACGACGAGCTGCTCGACCCCGTAGCGCTCCGCATAGGTGGCGGCGGACGCGACCAGCGCCTGCCCGACCCCGCGACGACGAGCCTTGCCGGCGACGACCGCGTGCGAGAGGTGCACCGCGGGCGTGTCCAGCAGGGCGTGCGTCGGACCGATCGTCATGAGGCCCATCCCCAGCACCTCCCCGTCGCCCTCGACGACCACGAGGTGCCGGGTGACGTCGGCCAGGCAGGCGGCGTAGCGGTCGGCGAGGTGCTGACGAGCCACCTCCGTGCGGGTCGAGGCAGGGAGCAGCCGGTCCCTCAGCTCGTCGCCGAGCTGCATGAGTGCGTGAAGGTCGCCCGGCACGGCCGGACGCACCTGCAGGTCCAGCCGGCGCACGATCCACCTCTTCGACGGTCCTAGTGTCTCCGGTCGGACGCTACTGCGACCCGGCCGGGCCCGCAGGCGGAACGGCCCGACCCACCGACCGAACAGAGGTGCCGTGCTCCCACCCGGCAGCGGCACCGTGCTCAACGTCGCCACCATCCTGGTCGGTTCAGGGCTCGGCGTACTGCTCGGTCACCGCCTTCCCGAGCGCACCCGTGGCACGGTCACCGACGCCCTTGGCCTGGTGACCCTGGTCCTGGGCGGCCTGAACGTCGCCGACGGCCTGGGATCCCCCGACTACATCGCGGCGGTCGGGACGAGCGCGACCGTGCTGATCGTTCTCGGGGCGATGTTGATCGGGGGGATCGTGGGCAGCCTGGCCCGGATCGAGGATCGGCTCGCCCGGGGTGGGGCGGTGCTGAAGCGACGGCTCACCAGCCACGGCAGTGCCGGGCAGGACCGCTTCGTCGAGGGCTACGTGACCGCTTCCCTGGTCTTCCTGATCGGCCCGCTGGCCATCCTGGGCTCGCTGTCGGACGGGCTGGGTCGTGGGATCGACCAGCTGGCGCTCAAGAGCACCCTCGACGGCTTTGCCTCGATCGCGTTCGCGGCCTCGTTCGGTTGGGGGGTCGCCGCCTCCGCGATCTCGGTCGCCGTCCTGCAGGGTCTGCTCACGCTCGCCGGCGTCCTGGTAGGCGGCCTGCTCCCGGTTTCCTATGTTGACGCCACGACCGCTACCGGCGGGGTGCTGCTGCTCGGCGTCGGTCTTCGGCTGCTGGCCGTCAAGCAGGTGCCGGTCGGCGACCTGCTGCCCGCCCTCGTCGTCGCGCCGGCGCTCGTCGCTCTGGTCACGCCTTTTACCTAGGTTGCCCGGATATGTGGGTTAAAGGGATGTCACACGCGCATGACAGGTCAGATTCCTTCCGAGACACGCCTCACAGAGCCCGGTCACCATGGTTAGGTAACGCGCCGACGGGTCAGAGAGGCCCGTTCAAGCGCACGGACAGGAGCACGCGTGGGATCGCACCCCCGCCCGCCCGGGACACGAAGTAGCGTCTTTGTTCGCCTGTTGGTGGCACTCGGACTCCCCTTGATGCTGCTGCTGGCGCTCGCGCCCTCAGCCTCAGCCCAGAGCACGCCGCCCGACGGTCCGCAGCAAAAGATCATCGGCACTCTCCTCAATGCGGGTGAACCGCTCGTCGACGTCACGGTCACGATCGCGACAGCCGACGGCGAGGAGGTCGAGACGGTCCAGAGCGACGAGAAGGGTCGCTTCTCGGTCGACGTCCCTGGACCGGGCGACTACGAGGCCGTGATCGACCTCGAGACGCTCCCTGAGGGCGTGGAGCTGCGCTCCGCGGAGGGTGACCGGATCAGCATCACCGTCGACTCTTCCCGCAGCTTCCAGGCCGCCCTGTTCAAGTTCGGCGAGGCCCGCAGCGGGCCCGCGAGCAAGCTCGACCGGGCACCGCAGCTCGTCATCGGGGGTCTGCAGTTCGGGCTCGTCCTGGCCATGGCCAGCATCGGGTTGTCCCTGATCTTCGGTACCACCGGGGTCACGAACTTCGCGCACGGCGAGCTCGTGACCGGCGGAGCGATCCTCGGATACATCTTCAACGTCGGGCTCGGCCTCAACCTGATCTTCGCCGCGATCATCGCGGTCCTGGTCGGCGGGGTCTTCGGGTTCCTCCTGGACAAGGGCCTCTGGGCACCGCTCCGCCGTCGAGGCACCGGCCTTATCGCGGCGCTCGTGGTGAGCATCGGTCTGGCGTTCGTGCTCCGTTACCTCTTGCTCATCTACTTCGGCGGCAGCGCGAAGTCCTACGCCCAATACTCCACGCAACGGCCGGTCACCTTCTGGAAGGTAGGGATCCTGCCCCGGGACATGGTGATCGTCGTCGTGTCCATCGTGGTGCTCGTGCTGGTGGGGCTGGCGCTGCAGCGGACCCGGTTCGGGAAGGCCACCCGCGCAGTCGCGGACAACCCGACGCTGGCAGCCACCTCCGGCATCAACGTCGAGCGGGTCATCAGCATCGTCTGGGCGCTCGGCACCTCGCTGGCCGTCCTGGGAGGGATTTTCCTCGCACTCTCGCAGCAGGTCGGTTATCAGCTCGGTCAGAACATCCTGCTGCTGCTGTTCGCCGGCGTCGTGCTCGGCGGTCTCGGCACGGCCTATGGCGCGCTCGTCGGCGCCGTGACCATCGGGCTGTTCACCCAGCTGTCAACCCTGTTCATCCCCGCCGAGCTGCAGGTCGTCGGCGCCCTGCTCATCCTGATCATCATTCTCGTCATCCGGCCGCAGGGAATCCTCGGTAGCCGGGAGCGGGTCGGATGACCGCGTCCTGCGGGTCCCGTCTCTGCGGAAGGAGGGCGTCATGGACTTCGGTGTGATCGCCCAGCAGACCGTCAGCGCACTGTTCAACGCCGAGGCGCTCTACCTCGCCCTGGCCGCGATCGGCCTCAACATCCACTTCGGCTACACCGGGCTGCTCAACTTCGGCCAGGTGGGCTTCGCCGCCATGGGTGCGTACGGCATCGCGAGCGGTGTCGTCTACCTCAACCTCCCTTTCGGTCTGGCCGTGCTGCTGGGTATCGGGTTGGCGATCGTGCTGGCCCTGCTCCTCGGGATACCCACGCTGCGATTGCGGGCCGACTACCTGGCCATCGTGACGATCGCGGCCTCAGAGGTCATCCGGCTCACAGCACGCTCGGCCGCAGCCCGCGAGGTGACCGGTGGCTCGTCCGGCCTCAACGGGTTCGCGCGCGGCTTCTACAACCTCAACCCGTTCAGCAACCGCAGCTATGGGTTCGGTTACCTGACCTACGACAACAACAGGTTCTTCCTGCTGGTCGTCGGCTGGTCCCTGGTCATCCTGTTCTCGCTGCTGGTGCTGATGCTCATGCGCAGCCCCTGGGGCCGCGTGCTCCGGGGCATCCGTGAGGACGAGGACGCCGTCCGGAGCCTCGGCAAGAACGTCGTCGGCTACAAGATGCAGTCGCTCGTCCTCGGTGGTGTGATCGGCGCGTTCTCCGGCTTCACCTTCGCGCTGGCCAACTCCTCGGTGCAGCCGGACAACTACGCGACCCAGTTCACGTTCCTCGCTTTCACCGCGATGATCCTAGGTGGGGCCGGACGGGTGCTGGGTCCGGTGATCGGGGCGATCGTGTTCCAGTCGTCCCTGGTCTTCATCGAGAACTTCCTCATCCAGGCCAAGAACGCCAACTACATCCCGGACGCGATCCTGGAGCGCAACGACGTCGGGGCCGTACGTTTCGTCCTCGTTGGTCTCGTGCTCATGCTTCTCATGATCTTCCGTCCGCAGGGAATCTTCGGCGACAAGAAGGAGCTAGCTCTCGATGCCCGCTGACCTCGCCAAGCACGGCCCGATGGCCGGTGCCGCCGCCCTCCTGGACGTGGAGCCGCGTCCGGGGGTGCCCAAGCCCGACCCGATCCTCGTCGCCGACGGGGTCACCCGCCGCTTCGGCGGTCTCACCGCCGTCGAGGTCGACCACCTCGAGGTGCAGAGGGGCGTCATCACGGCGCTCATCGGCCCCAACGGTGCCGGCAAGACGACGTTCTTCAACCTGCTCACCGGATTCGACAGCCCCAACGAAGGCACCTGGTCTTTCGAGGGCCAAGACCTCGGTGGTACGCCGGCGTTCAAGGTGGCCCGCCGGGGCATGGTGCGCACATTTCAGCTCACCAAGGCGCTCTCTCGCATGACCGTGCTGGACAACATGCGGCTCGGCGCCACCGGGCAACGCGGCGAGAACTTCTTCCGCGCGCTCATCCCAGGCACCTGGACCGGGCAGCAGAAGCAGATCGACGAACGTGCTCGTGACCTGCTGGCCCGGTTCAAGCTGGACACCAAGCAGGACGATCTCGCCGGAAGCCTGTCGGGCGGGCAGCGCAAGCTGCTCGAGATGGCTCGCTCCCTGATGGTCGAGCCGACCCTGGTGATGCTGGACGAACCCATGGCCGGCGTCAACCCGGCATTGACACAGTCCCTGCTGGGGCACGTCAAGGACCTGCGTGAGCAGGGCATGACAGTGCTGTTCGTCGAGCACGACATGGACATGGTCCGCGACATCAGCGACTGGGTCGTGGTCATGGCCCAAGGCAAGATCGTCGCTGAGGGACCTCCCGGCGTCGTGATGGCCGACCCGGCCGTCATCGACGCCTACCTGGGCGCTCATCACGACGCCCCGTTGGACGCCGAGGAGGAGGCGGCCGAGCTCGAGGCCGGCGAAGCCGAGCTTGACGCGGCAGCCGATCGCCGCGCCCACAGCAAGGGCGCGCACGAGGCCACGGACACAGCCGCCTTCCAGAAGTCGGCAGAGTCGCTGCCGACTGACGAGCGTGGGTCGCGCGTGACCAGCCGCAAGCAGGATCCCGATCAACAGGGTGGAGACGACCAGTGACAACACCTCTCGGCGAGGCAAAGGCCGACCAGGACCAGGCGGCGATCGACCTGAAGGCCGCGGCGCACAAGGCGGCCGAAGGAGCGCTTGTCCGCGTCACCGACCTGGTCGCCGGGTACGTCCCGGGGGTGGACATCCTGAACGGGTGCGATCTTTATTGCCAGGAGGGCGAGCTGGTCGGCATCATCGGCCCGAACGGGGCTGGGAAGTCGACCCTGCTCAAGGCCCTGATCGGCCTCGTCAACATCCGCAGCGGCAACGTCGTGCTCCGCGAGGCCGACATCACGGGGCGCAAGGCCCACGAGCTCGTCAACGAAGGCGTGGGCTTCGTCCCGCAGACCAACAATGTGTTCCCTCGGCTCACCATCGAGGAGAACCTGCAGATGGGGCTGTTCAACGAGCCCAAGAAGTTCCCGGACCGCTTCACGTATGTCGCGGAGCTGTTCCCGGCTCTCTACACCCGGCGCAAGCAGAAGGCCGGAGCGCTGTCGGGTGGTGAGCGGCAGATGGTCGCGATGGGACGGGCCCTGATGGCCAGCCCGCAGGTGCTGCTGCTGGACGAGCCGTCCGCCGGCCTGTCCCCTGCCCTGCAGGACGAGGTCTTCATTCGCTGCCGTCAGATCCAGCAGACCGGCGTGTCGATCATCATGGTCGAGCAGAACGCCCGCCGCTGTCTGCAGATCTGCGACCGCGGCTACGTGCTCGACCAGGGCCGCAACGCCTACACGGCCACCGGCAAGGAGCTCATGAACGACCCGAAGGTGATCGAGCTCTACCTCGGGACGCTCGCCAAGGCTTGACCTGCGCGACGCTCGACCTGGCCCCGCTTCCCTGTCACAGGGGGCGGGGCTTCGTCGTGCGCCGGATGTCGACCCGGGCCGTCCGGGCGGCACCCAGCGCGCAGCGGTCTCGACATCGGCCACGACCTCGGAGCGGGGGCGACCGCTGAGGCGTCGCGCTGCCCGATGTCGGGGCTGCGTCAAACAACCGCGATGGGTCAAGCAGACGCGGTAGCGGCCCTCGCGCCGTCGGCCGATCGAGACGTCTCTGCGTCGTCGTCGTCGCCGGCCGGCAGGCTCGGGAGTGGCCCAGCGCTCAGACCGCCGACGTGGTCGGCGCACGCAGAAGGGCCCGACGCCGAAGCCCCGGGCCCTTCTTGTGCAGCGTGCTGAGGTGCTGGTGTTACTTGAGCGAGCCCTTGACGTAGTCCTTCTCCGGAAGCAGCTTGTTGTCGGGACCGTAGGTGGAGATGCTGATCGTCGCCTCGGTCGGGTCACCGGCATCGGAAAATTCGATCGGGCCGGAGACGCCGTCGTAGTCGATGTCCTTGCCAGCGTCGAGCAGCGCCTTGCAGTCGACGAACGTCATGCACTTCTCGCCGGTGCGGGTGACGTCGGCCAGCGCGTTCGCGATCGCGGCGCCGCTGTCGTTCTTGGCCGCCTCCGCAGCGAGCGACAGCGTGACAATCGTGTCGTAGGACTCCGCGGAATAACTGTAGTCGGTGAGCGCCGGGTCGACGCTGAGCAGACGGTCACGGAACTCCTGACCGCTCTCGGCGCCGGGCAGAGTGCCCTGGACGCCGTCGAGCAGACCGACCGGAAGGTCAGCCCCCAGTGCGTTGCCGATGTTGCCGTCCACCAGGTAGAGCGGGACGTCCTGCGGGCCGACGCCCTGCGCGACCATGGCCTGGATGACCTTGGCCGACTCCTCGAAGCCGATCAGAATGACGGCGTCGGGCTTGGCCGCGACGACCTCACCGACCTGGGCGTCGAAGTTCGGCGACGCCGGGTCGTAGAAGATGGTGTCGGCCGCGACGGCGCCACCGCTGGCGCAGATCGCCTTCCCGGCGTTGAGGGCGAGGCCCTCGCCGTACGGGTCCTGCAGAGAGAGGATGGCGACGTTCTGCAGACCGTCGGAAACGATCTTCTCGCCGAGCACGCGGCCCTGGAGCACGTCGGACGGCGCCGTACGGAAGTAGAGGCCCTTGTCCGCGTAGGTGGTGAAGTCCGGGCTCGTGTTGGCTGGGCTGAAGTGGATCGCACCCGCCGACGTGATCTTGTCGATCACGGTGAACGAGACGCCGGAGGAGGCGGCACCGACGATGGCGTCGGCCCCGCCCGCGAGCTCGCGGTCGACGGTCGGGTTGGCGACGTCCTGCTGCGCGTCGCCGGAGTCACCCTCGATGTACTTGATCGGCTTGCCGAGCACGCCGCCGGCGTCGTTGATCTCCTTGATGGCAAGGTCCACGCCAGCGAACTCGGGCGGGCCGAGGAACGCCAGGTTGCCGGTCTGCGGGAGCAGGGAGCCGATGGTCAGGACGCCGTCGCTCTTGCTCTTCGTGACGTCGGCGACGATCTTCGTCCCGGCCTCGGGCGGGGGCGCGTTCTCGAACGTGGCGCAGGCGCCGAGGGCTTCTGTGGTCGGATCGCTCGCGGAAGCGCTCGGCGTGTCGCTGCCTCCGGTCGCGGACGGGGTCGCGGGGGAGTCGCTGCCTCCGCAGGCCGCAAGGGCGAGGGTGCTCGCCGCGACCATGGTGATCAAGCGCGCAGTACGGGTGGGGCGCATCCAGTCTCCTTGTGGAGGGTGACGCTGCGGGGTTCGCAACGATCTCAGGGGGAAACGTATCGTCGTGAGATCACGCTCACGTTTCTTTAGCCCCCTTGTTGCGAGGTCGTGACCTCCACCCGGGGTCATATCCGCCCATCTCGCCGGTCAGGACGGGGCGATGAGTCCGTCGATGACGTCTTGGGCCACGGCCCGCATGGACCGCCGCAAGTCCATAGCCGTTCTCTGGACGAACCGGAAGGCCTCGGCCTCGTCCAGACCGTGGGAGGCCTGCAGCACCGACTTGGCCCGGTCGACGAGCTTGCGCGCCTCCAGCCTCCCGGACAGGTCGGCGACCTCGCGCTCCAGCGCCGTCGCCTCGGCGAACCGGCTGCGGGCCATCTCGATGGCCGGCAGGAGGTCTGCTGGACCGAACGGCTTCACCAGGTAGGCCATCACGCCTGCCTCGCGTGCCCGTTCGACCAGGTCCCGCTGGCTGAACGCCGTGAGCAGCACCACCGGGGCCACCCGGGCCACGGTGATCTGCTCGGCCGCGGCGATGCCGTCCAGCTCAGGCATCCGGACGTCCAGGATCACGACGTCCGGACGCAGCTCGTGCGCCAGGCGCACGGCGGTGCGACCGTCACCGGCCTGGCCCACGACGTCGTAACCCTGCTCGGCGAGCATCTCGACCAGGTCCATCCGGATCAGGGCCTCGTCCTCCGCCACCAGCACGCGGGTCGGGCGGTCCATACCGTCCCCTTACGTGGTCACGGGTGGAGTGGGCTGAGCCGTACGCTGGGTCGGTCGCCCCCGTCGCGCAACAGGCAGACGCACGGTGCTCAAACCACCGACAGTGTGGGTTCGAATCCCACCGGGGGCACTCATGGCTGGCCGTCCTGCTCGGCGTCCTCCGGGCGGGGCCCCGGGACGTGCCCGCCGATGCGGTGCACCCGCATGGCGTTGGTCGAGCCGACCGTGCCGGGCGGGCTGCCGGCGACGATGGTGATCAGGTCGCCGTCCTGCATACGGCCGAGGTCGAGCATCGCGCGCTGGACCTGCAGCACCATCTCGTCGGTGTGGGTCACGGTGGGGACCAGGAACGTCTCGACCCCCCAGACCAGGGACAGCTGAGACCGCACCTCCGGGATGGGGGTGAACGCGAGCAGCGGGATCGGCGACCGGTGCTCAGCGAGCCGCCGCACGGTGTCACCGGACTGCGTGAAGGCCACGAGCGCCTTGGCGCCGACGAGGGCGGCGACCTCCGGCGCAGCGGCGGCGATGGCCCCGCCGATCGAGGAGGGGCGGTTGGCGATCCGCGGGACCCGACCGATCTCGTCCTCGGCGGCGTTGACGATCCGCGCCATCGTGGCGACCGCCTCGATCGGATAGGCCCCGACGCTGGTCTCCCCCGACAGCATGACGGCGTCGGCGCCGTCCAGGACGGCGTTCGCGACGTCGCTGGCCTCGGCCCGGGTCGGCCGGGCGGCGGAGATCATCGACTCCAGCATCTGCGTCGCCACGATCACCGGCTTGGCCTGCTCGCGCGCAGCCTGCACCGCGCGCTTCTGCACCAGCGGCACCCGCTCGAGCGGCATCTCGACCCCGAGGTCGCCGCGGGCCACCATCAGCCCGTCGAAGGCCGTGCAGATCGCGTCGAGGGCATCGACCGCCTGCGGCTTCTCGATCTTGGCGAGGACGGGGAGGTGGATACTGAGCTCGTCCATCACGGCTCTGACCGGCAGCACGTCGTCCGGTCCGCGCACGAACGACAGCGCGATCATGTCGGCCCGCATGCGGAGCGCGAACCGCAGGTCGGCCTCGTCCTTCTCGGTCATGGCCGGGACCGACACCGCGACGCCGGGCAGAGACAGACCCTTGTTGTTGCTGACCGGGCCGCCCTCGAGCACCTCGAGCCGCACGTCTTGTCCGTCGACGGACAGAACGCGCAGCGACAACCGACCGTCGTCCACCAGCAGCGCGTCACCGGCGCTCACGTCGTCAGCGAGCCCGGCGTAGGTGGTCGACACCCGCTCCTGGGTGCCCTCGCAGGCCTGCGTGGTCACCGTGACCGTATCGCCGGTCGCCCAGACGACCGGACCGTCCTTGAAGGTGCCGAGCCGAATCTTCGGGCCCTGCAGGTCGACCAGGATACCCACCCCCCGGCCGGACTCGTCGCTGGCCCTGCGCACCCACTGATAGTTCTGCTCGTGCTCCTCGTAGGAGCCGTGGCTGAAGTTGAGCCGGGCGACGTCCATGCCGGCATCGACGAGGGCGCGAATCCCTTCATAGCTGGCGGTGGCGGGTCCGAGCGTGCAGACGATCTTGGCGCGACGTTTCACTCGACCAGTCTAAGGAAGATCGCTAAGTTACCGGCTGGTAGGCGTGACGGGAGACGGCAGCGACGTCGTCCCCATCAGGGCGGCATCGACCGCGGCGGCGGCGGAACGGCCTTCAGCGATGGCCCAGACGATCAGCGACTGCCCGCGCCCCATGTCCCCGCAGACGTAGACGCCTGGCACCGAGGTGGCCCAGCCGGCGTCCCGGGCGACGTTGCCGCGCCCGTCCAGCTCGACCTCCAGCGACGTCAAGAGCCCCTCGCGCTGCGGCCCCGTGAACCCCATCGCGAGGAGCACCAGCTGCGAGGGCAAGGTGCGCTCGGTCCCGTCGACGGGCACGAAGCGGCCCTCGGCCGACACCACGTCCACCAGCTCGATGCCGGACACCGAACCGTCGGCATCACCGACGAACTGCTGGGTGTTGACGCTGAAGACGCGTTCGCCACCCTCCTCGTGCGCGCTGGACGTCCGCAGCTGTAGCGGCCACAGCGGCCAGGGGGTCGAGTCGGCGCGGGTCTCCGGCGGGCGCGGCATGATCTCCAGCTGGGTGGTGCTGCGGGCGCCCTGCCGGATCGCGGTGCCGAGACAGTCGGCCCCGGTGTCTCCGCCGCCGATGATGACGACGTCCTTGCCCTCGGCACTGATCGGCGGCGCCTGGAGATCACCCTCCTGGACCCGGTTGCTCGGCACCAGATACTCCATCGCCAGGTGGATCCCGGCGAGGTCGCGGCCGGGGGCCGGCAGGTCCCGTCCGAGCGTCGAGCCACCGGCCAGGACCACCGCGTCGTAGTCCCCGCGCAGCTGCTCGACCGTCACCTCGACCCCGACGTCGACGCCGGTGCGGAACTCCGTGCCCTCCTCGCTCATCTGGGCCAGGCGGCGGTCCAGCACGCTCTTCTCCATCTTGAACTCCGGGATGCCGTAGCGCAGCAGCCCGCCGAGCCGGTCAGCCCGCTCCAGGACGGTGACCTCGTGACCGGCCCGGGTGAGCTGCTGCGCGGCGGCCAGTCCGGCCGGTCCCGAGCCCACGACCGCGACCCGCTTGCCGGTGCGTTCCGCGGGCTGCATGGCGAGCACCCAGTCCTCCCGCCACGCCCGGTCGATGATCTCGACCTCGATCTGCTTGATGGTGACCGCGTCGGAGTTGATCGCCAGCACGCAGGCGGCCTCGCACGGCGCAGGGCACAGGCGCCCGGTGAACTCCGGGAAGTTGTTGGTGGCGTGCAGCCGCTGCAGGGCGTCGTACCAGTCGCCCGCATAAACCAGGTTGTTCCACTCCGGGATGAGGTTGCCGAGCGGGCAGCCGTTGTGGCAGAACGGGATGCCGCAGTCCATGCACCGGCTGGCCTGATCGGTCAGACGTGCAGGATCCAGCTCTTCGTAGACCTCCTGCCAGTCTTTGATCCGGACGTCGACCGGCCGCCGCGTCGGCAGCTCGCGGCCGTGCTCGAGAAACCCTCGGGGGTCAGCCATCTGTTCTCAGCCCTTCATCGGGGTGGCGGTCGCCGACCCTGCCTCGACGCGCTCCTTGACCGCCTTGGCCGGGGCCGTGGCGCGCATGACCGCGAGGTCGACGTCCTCGCCGCTGGCCTGCGCCGCCTCGATCGCCAGCAGCACCTTCTTGTAGTCGCGCGGCATGATCTTGGTGAACCGCCCGGCCCAGTCCGTCGTGAGAACGGCGCTGTCGACCAGCGCCTGGGCGAGCGGGCTCGCTGTCTCAGCGGCGTGCTCGACGAGCATCTGGCGGAGCGTCTCGACGTCGCCCTCGGCGAGCGCCTCGAGATCAACCATCTCGCCGTTGACCTTGCTGACGTCGAGGTCCAGGACGTATGCCGTGCCGCCGCTCATGCCGGCGGCGATGTTGCGGCCGGTCGGGCCGAGGATCGCGACCCGGCCGCCGGTCATGTATTCCAGCGCGTGGTCCCCGACCCCCTCCACGACCGCGGTCGCCCCGGAGTTGCGTACGCAGAACCGTTCACCGACCATGCCGCGCACGAACAGCGACCCGCTGGTCGCGCCGTAGCCGAGCACGTTGCCGGCGATGACGTCCTCCGGGTTGACCCTGGTCGCCTTTCGCGAGGGCCGTACGACGACCCGGCCACCGGACAGGCCCTTGCCGACGTAGTCGTTGGCGTCGCCCTCCAGCCGCAGCGTGATGCCCTTGGGCAGGAAGGCCCCGAAGGACTGCCCGGCGCAACCGTGGAAGGTCACCGTGATGCTGTTGTCCGGCAGCCCCGCGCCGCCGTGACGGCGGGTCAGCTCGGCGCCGAGCATGGTGCCCACCGTACGGTTGACGTTGCGGACCGGCAGCTCGAGCGAGACGGGGTCACCGCCCGACAGAGCGCCCTCGGCCAGCTGGATCAAGGTGTTGTCGAGCGCTTTCGCCAGACCGTGGTCCTGCGGCACCTTGCGGGTCAGCGACTGGTTCGGCTCCAGGTCCGGCACGTGCAGGATCGGTGCGAGGTCGAGCCCGCTGGCCTTCCAGTGCTCGACCGCACGCTGCGCGTCCAGCACCTCGGCGTGGCCGATCGCCTCCTCCAGCGATCGGAAGCCGAGTCGTGCCAGGTGCTCGCGGACCTCCTGCGCGATGTATTCGAAGAAGGTCACGACGTGGTCGGCCTGCCCGCTGTACTTCGCGCGCAGCGCCGGGTTCTGGGTCGCGATGCCGACCGGGCAGGTGTCCAGGTGACAGACCCGCATCATGATGCAGCCGCTGACCACCAGCGGGGCGGTGGCGAAGCCGTACTCCTCGGCACCGAGCAGCGCGGCGATCACGACGTCGCGACCGGTCTTCAGCTGACCGTCGACCTGCACGGTGATCCGGTCGCGCAGCCCGTTGAGCAGCAAGGTCTGCTGGGTCTCGGCGAGCCCGAGCTCCCACGGCGAGCCGCAGTGCTTGAGGCTCG